>NZ_JCAXEW010000019.1:0-112063 GCF_059759275.1 Ferdinandcohnia sp. GQ5 | reverse complement strand
TAGGACCGTAAGCTTATTTTTTCTTCACTTTTGCAAGCTCTGTTGAACCCGCTGTTGCTTGGCCACTTCCAATTATCTCAAACGTTTCAACTGCATCAAAATTAGTGATGATAATTGGTGTAATTGTACTCGCTGCCTTCTCTCTAATTAAATCTAAATCAAAGGTTACGAGATCGGTTCCAACCTCAACTTTATCCCCTTCTTTTACATGTGTAGTGAAGCCTTCACCCTTCATGTTCACTGTATCAAGACCTATATGTATAAGAAGTTCTAAACCTATTTCAGTTTTTATACCAATAGCATGTTTAGTCGGGAAGACCTGAATTATTTCACCTTTCACAGGAGAAACGACTTTCCCTTCTGACGGATCGATCGCAAGGCCATCGCCCATCATTTTTTGAGAAAAGACAGGATCTGGAACCTCTTCTAGGGCAAGGATTTTTCCATTTGCAGGAGCCACTAACACTTCCTCAATTTTTTTATCTTTACTTCCAAATAATTTTTTAAACATAATAAGCCTCCAATATTATAGATATGTTTAGTTGTATCATACCCATATTAAGAAAAAAAGAATTATGATTGGGTTGAATAGCATATCTCATTTTGTCAAAATATTGTCGAGTATGCAAGTAATATAGAAGGATTATCGGTGAATATGTCGAATTTCTAACAAAAAGCAGTATTCAAAAATTTTAGAAATAAGAGGGAGATGGAGCAAAAGTTGTTAGAGCATATTGGACATGTTCTTTACCATGTATTAATCGTTATTTTTCCTATTCTTATATATTATTTATTGACTATCCAAGATAATCATTCTTCTCCAAAGCTTCACCGAAATAAACTTCTTGGAATGATTATCATTATGCTTCTTTTAACTGTCACTTTCCCAGTAACATACGCGAATGGATTCGCTTATGATTTTCGGATAATCCCGATATTTATCGCATTCCTCTATATAGGATTTATCCAAGGAATTGTTGTTATATTAATTATGCTAGGTTATTTATTACTGCTTGGATATACTAACGTTCTCCTGTCTATTATGAATTACGCAATTATTGTATTCATTTTTTATTTTCTCTTAAAAAGGTACCATTCTCTTCTATTAAATAAAAAGCTAATCACACTTACATGTATTTACAGTTTCATTGTTATAACAAGAGCAATTACCTTAGTAAAATATAACCAAGTTGATCAAATTCTAATTATGATCCTTTTTTCGTTTATTACGTGGATTACCATCTTATTAGTAGTTCTACTTATTGAGAACTTAAAGCAACAAATTCTCTTACAAAGGGAATTAAGACGTTCTGAAAAATTGAACGTAGTTAGCCAACTAGCAGCATCAGTTGCCCATGAGGTACGCAATCCGCTAACTACAGTAAATGGATTTCTTCAGTTAATTATTCGAGATGATAACATTACTGATAAACAGCGAAATTATATCGTTATTACCCTTTCTGAATTAAATCGTGCACAATCGATCATAAATGATTATTTATCTCTTGCTAAGCCAAATAATAGTAATACTGAATTGGTAAACATCAGCGAAGAACTATCAAAAACGGTTGAACTCATGACATCTTATACAAATATTCAAAGCATTGAGGTTGAAACCTTCATTGAAGACTCGCTATACATTAACGGGAATAAGGATGAAATCAAACAAGTCTTGATAAATATTATTAAAAACGCAATAGAAGCAATTGGAAATGACGGCTTATTGCAAATAAATGCTTTTGCAACAGACCAAGACATTATTGTTAAAATCACTGACAATGGTCCTGGAATGACAAAAGAACAACTTTCCAAAATAGGTACCCCTTTTTATTCAACAAAAGATAAAGGAACTGGCGTAGGGCTGACCATTTGTTTTCAAATTATTGAGCAATTAAAAGGTTCAATCGATGTAGAAAGTACAGTTGGGATAGGAACCTCTTTTCTTATCAAGTTACCAATATCCAAAAATCCTCCAATATATTAAAACATGAGGTGATGCATAATGTGTGGTCGATTTACTCTTTTTGCAGAGTACGAAGATATACTTAACCGTTTTGATATTAAAGCGGCAATTGAACAAGATTTATATCAACCAAGCTATAACATTGCCCCTTCACATTCGGTCCTTTCAGTTATAAATGACGGTACACAAAATCGCTTAGGTTATTTACGTTGGGGCTTTGTACCTTCATGGGCAAAGGATGAGAAAGTCGGATATAAAATGATCAATGCACGCGCTGAATCATTGGCTGAAAAACCAAGCTTCAGACATGCCTTTAAACATAGACGCTGTCTGATTATTGCGGATAGCTTTTATGAATGGAAAAAAGGGCCTAACAAAACAAAAACACCGATACGAATTAAATTAAAATCGAATGATATATTCGCAATGGCGGGAATCTGGGAACGTTGGAAATCTCCGGATGGGCATACCTTATATTCTTGTTCAATCATTACCACAACCCCAAACGAACTAATGAGGGATATTCACGATCGTATGCCAGTTATATTAAATAAAGAGGACGAACAAGCATGGCTTAATCCATCTCTAAAGGATGTATCGAGGGTTTCACATCTACTCAAACCACTGACTGCTGACAACATGGAGGCATATGAGGTTTCGTCTTTAGTAAACTCGCCTAGCAATAACTCACCAAATTTAATTCAAAAAATATGTTAATGAAGAAAACGACTAATTTCTATCACGGATTAGTTGTTTTTTATTTTTTTAAAAGCTAATTATCTCAAAACTATTATTTTAGTATACCGAAACTCTTGTGACTATAAGGTAGTCATTTTTACTTATGTATAGGTTTGAAAAACTTGATTTCTATGATCAATAATGCCTATACTTTCATAACTTTCCTTTATGTCAAAGAGTTCTATGTTTTTTAAATACCAAATTTTTCACCTTAAAATTTCATTTCCAACTCTTAAATTTTATACACAATTGACAATTTTCGTGTTAAACTAACAAATATTATATTATTCATATAATATTAATTTCATAAGATAATAAGATGGACAACCATGAAAAAGGGGGAAAGAATATGAAAGAAATCTTTTACAAATGGAATCAGATTAGCCTAGTTAAACGTATATTTGGTGGTATTATCGTTGGTATCCTATTAGCATTAGTCGTACCAGAAGGAGCAAAATGGGTTAGTATTTTTGGTTCATTATTTGTAGGTGCACTAAAAGCTGTTGCACCTGTATTGGTCTTATTCTTAGTTATTGACGCCATCTCTAAACACAGAAGTGGAACCCAAACAAATATCAAATCGATTATCGGCTTATACGCAATAAGTACATTCTTAGCTGGATTCGTAGCCGTTTTGGCAAGTTTTATCTTTCCAGTAAATCTGTCACTTGTTTCTGGTGCAGAAGACCTTTCACCTCCAAGTGGTATTTTAGAGGTCCTTCAAACATTACTATTTAATATTGTAGACAATCCGATTAATGCCCTAATGAATGCAAACTACATCGGAATTCTAGCTTGGGCAGTTGTTCTTGGAATTGCATTAAAAAATGCAAACGACACAACTAAGACATTAATTACCAACGTATCTGATGCAATCGCAACAGTCGTAAAATGGGTAATCAGCCTAGCTCCTATCGGAATCATGGGTCTAGTGTTCGACGCATTTGTAACAAATGGACTATCTGCATTAATGGAATATGGAAAAATCCTAGGCCTTTTGCTTGGCTGTATGTTCTTTATTGCACTTATTGTGAATCCTTTAATTGTCTATTTCTACATTCGTCAAAACCCATATCCACTTGTATTTAGATGTCTAAGAGAAAGTGGGCTAACAGCCTTCTTTACTCGAAGCTCAGCAGCAAACATTCCGGTTAATATGAACCTTTGTGAAAAACTAGGATTAAATAAAGATACTTATTCTATTTCAATCCCATTAGGCGGAACTGTAAATATGGCTGGTGCGGCAGTAACGATTTCTGTTCTTACTCTTGCAGCTGTTCATACACTCGGCATTCAAGTTGATTTTGCAACAGCTCTAATTCTTAGCGTCTTATCAGCAATTTCAGCAGCAGGTGCATCTGGTGTTGCCGGTGGGTCACTTTTACTTATTCCTTTAGCGTCAAGCTTATTCGGAATTCCGAACGATGTTGCCATGCAAGTCGTTGCAGTTGGTTTCATCATCGGTGTCCTACAAGACTCTTGTGAAACTGCTCTTAACTCATCATCGGACGTACTTTTCACTGCAACTGCTGAATATGCTAAGAAACGTAAAGAAAAGAAGAATGTTACGGTTAAGTCGGCTTAATCCTTTATTTAAACATATTAATAAACACAATAAGACAAAGGGACTGATACGTTCTCTTTGTCTTTTTTTATCAAGATTGTTTTTTAATAATTTTTTCTCTGTTATCTGTTTGTGGAGGCTCCTCCAACCACCCATGTTTAATCATAATATTTGCCCCATCCTCAGCGTACATCGAAATTTCTGGAATTAATGATGCATATCTAAATCCTATATCTCTCCTTGGACTAGCCGCCATGGCCATTCCGAAATTCCCAATACCCGCTGCAATCATTGCTGACACATGAAACATAATAAGTTTATCAGAGAAAACACTCGCATTACTATCTGTAACAGCTGAATCCCAACTCATTGGAGCAGGAAGATCCTCTTTGATTAAAAAGTCGCTAAAAAGTTCTATATATTTTTGCGAAAGTTTCTTTCCTCTTACTAAGAATTTTTTTACATCATCACCTTTTGCAGTTTGTGCAAATCCTGTCATCAGTACCTTACCAATCGCATTGGTCTGTATATTTAAAAATAAATGACTAATTTCAATAGAGGTTAGTGCTCTTTTCTTCCCCATGAAACCAGCTAAAAAATGCTGTTTCTCTACAAAATCAACCTTGTCGGGAATAGATATATACGGAGGTCTTACATATATTCCTTGTTTTAACATTAATTCACGTGTTTGGTCCTGCAATTCAACACCTAAATTTAATACCCGCTTATGAAAAGCAATTACATCGGGCCGTGTCGCAAGGCCCAGTGCTCCACTACTACCTGCCATTCCGAGAATAGACATTTGCCTTAGGTACATTAATACGAAAGTATCAGAAAATAGTCTAGGCGCTTTAAAATCTACATCCTGTTCTGTAAATCCTAATGGGATAGGAAATTCTTCTTTTTCAAAAATTTCACGTACAATTTTTTGGTTTTCTTTAGATGCTTCCAGTGTATATTCAATAATTGGACGTACTTCCTCATCTTCAACTTTATCTAAAAAATACAAATTAACACATTCAGCTAACGTATCGTTTATGTATTGTGTCCATAAGCTCGACATCTCCGCAGCTGTTAGACGAATCTTGTTTTTATCCTCCATGTGAACGACCAACCTCCCAGTCTAGTCCTAACAAGGATAATTTCTCCAAAAACGGATAAAATTATTATAATTATTATCCAAAGTCTAAAAATAAACGCAAAAAAATCACTTGAGAAAACTCAAGTGATCTCATGATGATTCCGAGAGGGCTCGAACCTCCGACCCCTACCCTGTCAAGGTAGTGCTCTCCCAGCTGAGCTACGGAATCACTATATGAATAATTCATAATATACATCCGTTTTGAGTGTTTGTCAATTAAATTCTAGTCATTTTATCGTGAATACATAATTTTGTGGTTTTTGCTATTTGTCGTTCACTATTTTCCTATGAAAATATTAACATCGTAAAAACCATAAATATATGTTATTATTGACATATATTCATTTTATTTGTATAAATATAATATCAAGGCAAAGTACAATTTAATAGTCGCTGAATTCCCATTTTTGGGAAACGGGGGAACCATAAACGTGCAAAAGAGCACACGGGGTGAATCCTTTTTTATAAAGGTAGGAGATACTCTTCATCCGAATCCGACAGCTAACCTCGTAAGCATTTGGAGAGAGCATTGTTGCGCAATTTTATCGATAAGCCACGAGCCACACTCTCGTGGTTTTTTGTGTCTTACGAAAAGAATGCTGTTCTTCGACATGCGCATTCCCATTTGTTTTGCCAAAAAAAGAAAACACTTTCAATACAACTTAGAGGAGGTTTTTTATGTCATTAACTAAGAAGATTTTATTAGGTTTAGGTCTTGGTGCGATTGTAGGTCTTATTTTGAATTTAACATCACCTACTGTTTTTGAATATGCAAATACGTGGGTATTCGTTCCATTGGGTCAAATTTTCTTGAATTTAATTAAAATGCTTGTTGTTCCAATAGTCTTGGTATCTATTACTCTAGGAGTTACTGGCCTTGGTGATCCAAAGAAGCTTGGAAGAATTGGTGCCAAAACGATAACATATTTTTTAGCAACTACAACGATAGCGATTACAATTGCCATCGCTCTTGCTTCCATTTTCAAACCTGGTGCTGGTGGAGCTTTTGATACGCAAGGGGCTACTTATGATGGGGCTACTGAAGCTCCTCCATTCATGGAAACCTTAATTGGAATTATCCCGACAAATCCATTCACGTCAATGACAGATGGTAATATGCTTCAAATTATTGCATTTGCAATTTTTATAGGTTTTGCTCTTACCGTGTTAGGCGAAAAAACGAAAGGTATTGTAAATTTATTCGAACAAGCAAATGAAGTATTAATGTATCTTGTTAATCTTGTTATGAAGACGGCTCCTTATGGTACATTCGGATTAATTGCAACAGCTATTGGTGGCCAAGGGTATGCTGCAATAAAAGCAATGCTTGCATACTTCCTAATTGTACTTGCCACTCTACTTATTCACGCAGCCATTACTTATGGTGGCACGATTGCATTATTAGCAAAACGAAACCCTATTGAGTTTTTCAAAGGTTTTGCGCCTGCGATGACAGTTGCTTTTAGTACGTCAAGTAGTAATGCTACACTCCCTATATCAATGGAAACTGCACAGAAAAATCTTAAGGTTCCTGAACCAATTAGTAGCTTTGTTCAACCATTAGGTGCGACTATCAATATGGATGGTACAGCTATTATGCAAGGTGTAGCCACCATTTTCATTGCACAGGTATACGGATTTGACCTAACTTTTACTCAAATTATTATGGTTATCTTAACGGCTGTACTTGCTAGTGTAGGTACTGCTGGTGTTCCTGGTGTTGGTTTAATCATGCTAGCAATGGTTCTAAATCAAGTTGGTTTACCACCAGAAGGTATCGGTTTAATTATTGGTATTGATCGTTTACTTGATATGACACGTACAGCCATCAATATCACAGGTGATGCTGCGTGTGCTGTATATGTTGCAGAATCTGAAAAGAAACATATGGATGAAGCAGCAGCTTAATTTTTAATTTGTACCGAAAGCGACAGGGAGTTTTTCCTGTCGCTTTCCTATTTTTCAAGCGTTATAATAGTGATGCAACATAATTGATCGAATGTTTGGAGGTTTAAAAAGATGACGATTAATAAAGGTACTGTTAGGGAAATGACTATACATAGTAAGATTTTAAATGAAGAACTTGAGCTTATCGTTTATTTGCCTGCTACCTTCTCCCCTCTATATAAATATAATGTACTCATTGCTCAGGATGGGCGCGATTACTTTAATCTAGGCAGGGTTGCGAGAGTTGCGGATAAGCTAATTGAAACAAGTGAAATAAGCAATACCATAATTGTTGGAGTTCCTTATAAAAGCGTTGCAGACCGCCGTAAGAAATATCACCCAGATGGTGAGCAGCATGATTTGTATAAGCGTTTCTTAGGGGAAGAACTTGTCCCATTTCTTGATCAAGAGTTCCCGACCTATCAAATGGGACAAGGACGTGCATTAATCGGGGATTCTCTGGCGGCGACGATTTCACTACTAACAGCACTTGAATACCCACATACTTTTGGAAAGGTGATCATGCAATCTCCCCTTGTAAATGATCATGTTCTGTTACAGGTTGAAAGTTTTGCAGACCCATATCTCCTTGACTTATATCATATAATCGGGACAGGTGAAACCGAGGTGAAAACAACAAAGGGTAATATTGAGGATTTTTTAACGCCAAACCGAAAATTACATAAGCTCATTGTGAGCAAAGGTTTTTCCTATTTCTATGAAGAATTTAACGGTAATCACACGTGGAAATACTGGCAGCCTGACTTACCAAGGGCACTTTCAAAAATGCTCAAATAGCCGTTTTTTTATTCTATCATTTTCAAATATTTGATATAATTATATTATTATTTTTCGTTTACAACATTTGGTACTTCACTTTTTGAAATTTAAAACTATAGGAGGGCAATAAAATGAAATACGGCATTGTTATCTTCCCATCCAAAAAACTTCAAGACATCGCGAATTCATATCGTAAACGGTATGACCCGCATTATGCATTAATCCCACCGCATATCACACTAAAAAACACATTCGAAGCATCCGATCATGAGATTGTGGATATTACAAGGGAATTAGCAGCGGTAGCTAAACAGGTAGATTCATTTAAATTAAATGTGTTAAAGGTGAGTTCGTTTTCTCCTGTAAACAATGTAATTTATTTAAAAGTAGATCCAAATGAAGAATTACAGACATTACATAATGCCTTACACTCTGGCTATTTTGCTGGAGAACCTGAATATGCATTTGTGCCACATATTACAATTGGGCAAAAACTATCTAGCGATGAACATTCAGATGTGTATGGTCAGTTACGTATGTTAAAAATGGATCACGAAGAGCAAATTGACCGTTTCCACCTCCTCTATCAGTTAGAAAATGGTTCTTGGACCGTTTACGAAACATTTCGTTTAGGAAAGGAAAATTAATGACATTATGGAAGCAAGAATTGTAACGAACAACAATGAAAAAGACGATGCCTACACAATAAGAAAAGTAGTTTTCGTTGATGAACAAAAAGTACCTCTTGAAGAAGAGATTGACCAATTTGAAGATGAGGCAACACACGTTGTCCTTTATGATCATAATGAGCCTGTAGGAGCTGGCCGTTTCCGCGTTGTTGACGAGTACGGCAAAGTGGAACGTATCTGTGTTCTTGCTTCACATCGAAAAAAAGGTGCAGGGAATTTGATTATGCATAAGATGGAGGACATCGCTAGAGAGCAAGGCATTTCAAAATTAAAGCTCAATGCTCAAACGCATGCAGAAAACTTCTATAAAAAGCTTGGTTATGAAACCGTATCTGGTCTTTTTATGGATGCTGGAATTCCTCATGTCACAATGGTTAAGGAAATATAAGGATGTCGAATGACATCCTTTTTTTCATGGATAAAAAAGGGTAAACCTGCTCATTCTACCATAGAGAGGTGAATGAGTTGGAATTTTTTAGAATTGCATTTGATTTAGTAGTTGGTCTGTTAGGATTACTGGTTCTTACAAAAATATTAGGTAAAACACAAATTACACAAATTACACCTTTTGATTTTATCTCTGCCTTAGTACTTGGTGAATTAGTTGGAAATGCGGTTTATGATCAAAAAATTGGCGTATTACAAATACTATTTTCCATTATTGTATGGGGAGTATTAATTTATGTAATTGAATTAATAACTCAGAAAGTTCGAAGGACTAGGCCTTTTCTTGAGGGAAAGCCAACAATTATTATTCATCAAGGAAAGATAATTAAAGAACATTTAAAGAAAAACAAACTTGATATCAACCAATTACAGCATCTTCTTCGGGCGAAGGATGTTTTTTCAATTAGAGAAGTAGAGTATGCAATTTTAGAAACAGATGGCTCCATTAGCGTCCTAAAAAAGTCTAAATATGACCCACCCACACGCCAAGATTATAATATGGCGGAACAGAAGGTTCGTCTCCCTATTACATTAGTAAGTGATGGCATATTAATTCAAGAAAACCTAGAGGAAAGTGGATTTACTGAGGCATGGCTACATTCGGAATTGAAAAACCAGGGGGTAGCCACGTATAAGGATTTGCTTATTGCAGAATGGCATGAAGAGGAAGGCCTGTACGTTCAAGAATTTTAACCTTCCTATTTTTTATATAGACTCATTGTAAAGCAGCCCTTTGCCAGTATATTGAGAACGAATATTTTCAATATATTGGCTTTGTTTTTTTGTCATTGCTTTACGTTCAACATGGTTTAAGCCATGCATTTGCTGATTCATATTTAATGACATTGGATTTACTGGATTTAACTTAATTTGGTTTGTTTTATAGATTGTAGTCCGATGTACATATTGAGTATATTGTTCATTATTAATTGGTAATATATATCCCATGTTTTGCCCTCCATCCTTTTTCATTAGTTTTATGTATCGAGCATTTACATTATGTTATATATTAAAATTTTCGAAGTATCTCCTGTATTTATAAGGGTCGTATCAGAAAAGGCCTGGCAATTTCGCCAGACCACACGCTTACTTTTTATTAATCATTTTTGAAATAGTGTTAAAGTCCATTTTTTGGTCGCCATTTACAATGCTATTAACAATTTTGTCTTCAAGCTGTTTGTTTACCGGCTTATTTGCAATTTGTGAAACCTTTCTAATTACAGAGCGAACTGTGTTTTCATCCTTAAAATTCGCATTTTGCAAAGAGTTTGCTAACTGGAATACATCCTGCATATTTACGCCTGTTTTCTTTTCGATATTCTTAAAAAAGTTATTGTCCATTTTGAAGCCTCCTTACTTTGTGTTATATCGTATGACCCCCGCCTAAAAGTGGTGCATGTCGCGGGGTAAAACCTAAATTCATTATTTCGGGTAATAAATGGAGAAAGTACGAGTCGTTTGACTCGTACCTCAATTTGGGGGAATGTTGATATTAGTTATAGAAAGAAGCACCTACAATAATTAATAGGATGAATAATACTACGATTAATACAAATGTACTACCGTAGCCATATCCGCCACCGCCATAACCGTAGCCGCCAAAGCCGCAACCACCGAATCCGTAGCCCATATTTTTGCACCTCCTCTTAAAAAGAGTACATTATAAAATATGTTACTAAGTGTGTTTTGGTGAGGACAGGAACACAGGGCAAACGCGGAATTTCAGGGTCCTTATCCCTCTATGTTTTTCTCTAACTCTTGTTGTTTTTTAGAAAACCATTGATCAAGTTTTTCCATTCTTGATTCAAACTGTTTTTCAAATTTACTAGCCTCAGTATCTAACTTCCTTAACCCCTTTTCGTTTTCTGAAGCCCATTTATCTAATTTTGCCTTCGCTTCATCATGGTCTTTGTAGTAATCCGCAACAAAACGTTCGATCTCTTTTTCAAATTTGCTCATAACGCTACACCTCCAAGTACTATATAAAATGCTAAAAACAGGCTACCTGAGCCTGTTTTTATCGTTCGATTTACTTAATTGCGTTATGTGCGTTAATACAACCTGCACCATAGGTATTTAAAATCAATACCTTTCCATTTATCTCACCTTTTAGTAAATCTTTTTTATATCTTCCGGAATATATTTTTTATTCTGTTTCTTTTTATATTTTCTTAGGTTTCATTGATAACTTTTCGAGTGTTTTGTGCAAAAAACAGGGTGTCCATGTAAATGGGCGATTTAAATTTATTGGTTTTTTCTGGGGCTTTTGACCATTTTGGAACCATAATTCCTTATAAATTGAACCATTGAAAATCCAAACATTTTACTAACCACCTTAATTACTATAAATTAATGTAAGAAAAGTTGAGATAGTTTTTTAAGCGGTGTTTGTCCAATTACGACCCCCAATTTTCTAGTATTCATAGATTTTTAATAGATTTGTATTACTAATTAATTTAATGTTTCTTTATATAAAAAAACAGACTAATCAGCCTGTTTTTTCTTGTCTATCAATATCTGTTTTTATAAAAGTTCCCATGTTAATGGTGTCCCACGTTTTGTGTCTTTTGAAATTTTTTTCCCTAATAAATTCTCATAGTACCTTGGATGTAATCCAAAACCAGGTCTAATCGATTTTAGGTTTTCAGAAGTGAAGACATCACCAGTTTTCATATCTTTTGTAATATATAGTGAACGACGATATTTTTTTGAGGGTATTTCATGATTCGTTGGTCCATACGTTATTTCTCCTAGTGACTGCCAAGCTCTTGCTGTCTCAATGACAAGTAACTCCATCTCCTCTGGTTCAATTGAAAATACAGAATCTACCCCACCATCGCTTCGATTCAATGTGAAATGTTTTTCAATAACCGTAGCACCTAATGCAACACTTGCAACAGCTACACCAATTCCCAAGGTATGATCTGACAGTCCTACCTGACATTGAAATAATTCTTTTAAATGAGGTATCGTATTTATATTTGTATTTTTAGGTGATGCTGGATACGAACTTGTGCATTTTAACAAAATAATATCTTCACATCCCGCTTCTCTTGCTACTCTCACTGCCTCTTCAATTTCTGCTACAGTTGCTAAACCTGTTGAGACGATCATAGGTTTACCTGTTGAAGCTACCTTTTTTATCAGCGGTATATCACTGATTTCAAACGATGCGATTTTATAAAATGGGACACCTAATCCTTCCAAAAAGTCCACTGCAGTTTCATCGAACGGAGTACTAAACGGAATAATACCCAACTCTTTACACTTTTCAAAAATTGGCTTATGCCACTCCCAGGGGGTATATGCCTGTTGATACAGACTGTATAATGAATTTCCGTTCCAAATGCTGTCTGAATCATTTATATAAAAATCACTGTTTTCAACATTAAGTGTCATTGTGTCTGCAGTATACGTTTGAATTTTCAAAGCATGTACGCCAGACTTTGCAGCTGCCTCAACAATCTTTAATGCTCGCTCTAATGATTGATTATGGTTTCCAGACATTTCTGCAATAATGAACGGAGAATGCGTGGACCCAACTAATCTCCCTCCTAAATTTATCTCCTTCATAAAGACCTTCCCTTTCTGTTAAGATTGAATTTTTCGTCCTAATAGGAAAGCTTCAGCCGCTTGTTTACCTATATTCGCACCTCGCCAATAGGCTTGGTATTCTAATGCTTTTATAGAACGAGCATGTGGCCATTCTCTCATTTCATAATCATAAGCCTCCAAGGATTTTAGTTTTAGAGACAAAGTATCTGTAATATCTACATACCAATTAGGTACAAATGGAGGTGCTGAACCTGCTGTCATCCACTCCGTGCTGGAGGCTGTTTCAAAAAATAAAAGTTCTTCGACAAAGTGATTTTGAGGAAAAGGCCGGCAGGCTGTAATTACAGCTTCATGAATGCGGCGGTGATCAATATTAACATCGCCTATATGGTGCGTATATATAATATTGGGTTTAATCTCATCTATTAGCTCTTCAACTATTTTGATAAGATCTAAACGATTTAGTGAATCTAAACGATTATCCGGTAAGTCTATTAATTTCAGGGAGTGTACACCTAGAATTTCATTCGCCCTTTTTGCTGCAGAACCTAATTCAGATAATTCTTCTTTATGCGCGTTTCGATCTCTTGATTTATCTCTACTTGTAATACCTTCGGCGAGAATAACAGTATGAACTTTATCACCCTCCTTAACATGCCTTGCGATAGTTCCCCCACACCCCAATACCTCGTCATCAGGGTGTGCTGCAATCACTAATACTTTCTTGTTCATGTAACATCCTTCCTTTTTCTTATTTTTACATCTGCATGTATATGATCAGGTTTTAAAGAACATCTTTCAAACTCTAATCGAAATTCCCCTATTTCTATAAAAGCTTTTGGATAGCCATCTGCATCTAGCATCCTTATATAATCAAAAACTTGTTCTATTGTTTTTAATTGGCTAATATCCCCATCTTTAGGCTTTCTTCTTTGAAATAAGACCGGCTCTCCTTCCTGCTTTATAGGGGTAGGCTGATGTTCAATGATATTAATAATCATATCTTTTATCGTTTTGGCCGCACGCACGTATATCTCTTCCGCATTGCCAAATAACGATAATGGTTTCTTCATATATACTGGCCCAGCATCTAAATCCTTTTCACACTTCAATGCAGTAATTTTTGTTTCATAAATACCTCGACTAATCAAATTTTGTAATGGGCTCCCTCCTCTTCCAAATGGAACGTCTGTCATGTGGAAAATAACACTTTCAAAGTGATTGTATATTTCGGAGGGAATGATATAAGACCAATGAAGAAAGAAGACATATCTTGGATTCATTTCGAGTAATCTTTCCTTTTGCAAGTCTTCCTTCTTATCTATCCAATAAACTTCATGTTCTAACTCATTAGTTAATTCTTGAAAAACCGAGTGATATCGTTCGTGATTAGCAACTACAGCTATCTTCACATACATCAATCCCTTTACGTACTAAATCATTCAAAATAAAAGGTCGTTGGAATTCATACCAATCTTTATTTAAGAGACCATACGTATATACATCTATAAATTTATCATCCTTTTTTATGTGACCCTTAAATAAACCTTCTTGTTTGAAACCTAATTTTTCATGGAACTTCACACTGGCAAGATTGTATGCTAGTATCTCCCCATAAATTTTGTTCATCTTCAGTTTTTTATAGGCGTAGTCAAAAGCTAAGGTTGCCATTATCGTCCCCGACCCTTTAGCCGCATCATCCCTACCAAGATAAAACCCCCAATAGCAATGCTCATGCTTATAGTTAATTCTATTAAAGTAAACCAATCCCGTTGGAATATCATCCATAAAAAATAATAAATAAACATCGTTTTTGGATTGAAGGATATGTTGAATCCATTGTTGATGTTCTTCCATCGTAATGATTTTTTCATTGTACATATTTTTTCTAATTCGATCTTGATTACGCCATGACAATATGGTATCTAAATATTCGGAAGTTAGAAATTGTAATTTGTACTTCATCCTTTTAATTCCTTTCACAAATTGCATGAATAAGAGAGTGGAAATTATCATTTTCATTCTTCAGTAGGTCTTTAGATAACTTTTCCATTTGTATTAATTGATCTGGGGTAACTAATAAAGATTCAAGTGTTGAAGTAATAAATTTTTCAGTAACCTGCTCTTTTGAACCTAAATAGCAAACGATCTTACGTTTGCTTAATGTAGACGCGATTAATTCTTGATTCTTTGCAATCGAGATTAAAATTGTAGGTAATCCCATTACACATCTTTCCCAAGTTGCTGTTCCCCCTGCTCCAATACACAAATCAGCTTGATTCATCAATTCAGCCATATTATTCACCTGAAGATGAAATATAATATTTTTACTTTTATTGCAAATAGCCTTTAGATTTTCTTTGTTTTCGTTATTACTACCTACTACAACATCAACCATAATATCCTCTCGAGATAATGCCATAATAGCGTTTATCGCCTTCAATGTTTCGTTTGTAGGGTCAATACCTCCAAAGAAAATTAGAATACGGCGGATCTGACCATTTCTTTCTCTTAAACAGTCTTTCCTATCCAAAAACTCTTTTCGCAATATTGCAAATTCTGGCCCTAAAAATGTTTCACAATTGTCTGGTACTAACGCATTGTATCTCGTATCCATATCCTCGTAGAAATTCTGATCTAATAGAAAGTGACATTTATGTTTTCGATCCGCTAAATCATCAATTACCATAATACGCTTTACATAAGGTATTAACTCTTTTTCCCATTCAATATCAAGTGCATAATGATCAATTACTAATAGATCAACACGTTTATCTTTGATAAAGCAAATTGTTTCGGCTGCATCTTCTTTTTGAGATACTTTTAGCCAATCGGCATGTAAGACATGCCCTCGAATGTATTTTGCATCTTTTCTTGGCAAAACAATTACTGGGAACCCCTTACTTTGTATATAGTCACAAAGATTTCCTTCATGTTTCCGACAAATAAATGTAATTTTTGCACCATGTTCATTTAATTGCTCTGCTAGAGTTAAGCACCTCATCACATGCCCTGTCCCTATTTCAAACGAAGCGTCTACACGAATAAATACATTCATTCTGGTTTTTTCTCTCCATCACTTTTTTGTTGGATATGAGCATTAAGAAGAAATAAATCATTTCTTTTTTCTAATAAACGGGTTATATCTTCTAGATCAAAATTAGGATTCTTAGGATAAAGAATTTCTATAATGTTTCTTATTAACTCATAGTCCTCTTCCGTATCAACTGTAAGACGGTATTTACTTAAATCACTCTTGTATTTAACATTTTTTATTTGAAACTGGGTAGGGTTTCTGAGAATATAAGTGGTGACATGCTCCCGATATAGATGTTCGATGCCTTGCCTATACGACTGTTCGAGCGCATTAAAGGAAAAAACCTCGGTATCAAATCCTCTAGGATACGTTCTTTCAATCGTATTTGAAACATAATCATACCTTGGAGAGTTTTGTAGAAATGTAGTGATGATTTGATCTATTATACTTGGACTAATCAATGGACAATCTGAAGTTATCCTTATGATAATATCGGCCTTCGATTCCAATGCTGCATCATAATAACGTGATAACACATCTTCTTCAGACCCACGGATATAATCGATTGATAACTGCTCACACAAATCAATAATTGCCTGGTCGCTTTTCTTTGTCGTTGTGGCCACTACAATGTTGTCGATTATTTTCGACTTTTTTACTCGTTCAATTTGATATTCTAATAATGTTTTTCCTAATACTTTTTTTAAAACTTTTCCTGGTAGCCTCGTGGATCCCATCCTAGCCTGAATAATAGCTACTATTTTCATTAAAATCACCTTTGAAATTCATAATTAATTATTCATTATTCGTTAATTTATTCACTAAATGTTTTAATCGCTCTCCCGACGTCGTATCCAGAGAATAGGCATACGATAAAAACTCCATTCTTTTCCTTTGTTCATAATTTACAAGTTTGCCATTTAAATAATTTATAACCTGCTTTGCAAGTAATACGGGATCTTCTTGGATCAATTTCTCTAATGCATTAAAGTAACCTGAAGGTGCAGAAAACTCATTGTTAAGAACAAAAGCGGGGCGATCAGCTAACATAGCTTCTAACCCTACAGTTGAATGATACGTGACTACCACGTCAACATATTGGAGAATATCATAAAGTTCGATATTCATTGATGGAAAAACAGAAGAAGACTCTTTCGTTAGTTTATAGGGTTTTGTACTAGGATAGTCCTTGATAATAATATTTACATCCGTTTTTCTCAAGAGGTATTGAATAAAATCCCTCCACCTATCAATACCTTTCTCACCTCTAACAATCATTAATATCGTTTTCTTTTCTGGATCTAGACCTATACTTTCCTGAAACTGATTCTTAGAAATCGAAGGAGATCGGAAAATCAAATCAAATCGGGGATGCCCAATAATTTCAACGGACTGATCATTTACCCCCATTTGCCTATACCACTCAACTTCAAAATTCCCATAAACAGCATTAACTGTTGCTATTTGAGGAAAATACCCAAATTCACTTGAAATAATACCATGCTGCATACAGATTGTTGGAATTCCCTTCTCTGCTGCAACAAGTGCTAATGTTCGACTTTCTGGATAATGAGTTGAAGCAAATATGATACAGGTTGTAGGAACACTGTTCAAAAACTTTCTTGATCCATTGATAAGTTTTATGGTTTTCTCAATTTGATTGAATAATACCTGTTGAAACCCCGTATCACTAAATAGTGGATGTTTATTATATGTGTTGATTATTTTTTTTGCATATTGAGTATTTTTAACAATTTCTGTTTGTACTCCACTCTTTTCGAGGAATTGATTCAAATAATAGACAGGCAGACCATAAGATTCATTATTATCATTTGTGCTTGTTGTTATCATTTTTCTATCCTTTAGCATAATCGTATTGGAAGGATTAAAATGCTGATTTATGGTTTGCTTCGGAAAACGTAATAAATTTGCAACATCATGTAATACGACTTTTCCACCTTTTCTACTCATTGTATTCTCTCTTTTATGCAAGTTAATAAATGAATCGAATATAGATTGAACCTCTCCCGTGCTTTGAACAGTGTTCTTTAAATACTTGCCAAAAGACTCTTCGTGTAACGCATTTACCAGTTCTTTATTTTTTCTAATGAGACTTCGAAAATGAAATAAATAAGGTAGTGAGATTCCTTTATACGTTAATCCTTTGAAACTATCAATAAAATCAAGGTATAAAGACCAATAGTTTCGTTTATAGGTGTCCATTATTACCCCCCTTTATATTTTAATATTCCAATATGAAAGTAACTAACCTTCATACTATGCTAAACACTTTATTGAACAATAGCTATGGAAGTAGCTCTAACAATGGCCTGAATTTTGTTGTCCAAAGATTATCAACTGCAGTCAAGGTATTTTTAGTTATTGGATAGCCATTTTTTATTTCTTCTTTAAACATCTTAATTGCTCTATAAGATGGATTTGTTTTTCTCATTTCTTTCACCATTTCATGATCTACTGTTATCATTTGGTCTGCTTGTTGTATAGCCATTTTTGAAGCAGCTGAATATCCCAAACCATTTACTGTAGCCAAATGACCATATCCCCTGCCGTCTTCAGCAATTAATAAGCTTGGTTTTCTAGTTCTAAGAAACCAGATATGTGCATGGAGTCTAAATCCAATGTGAATATCGATTTCATCGTAAAATGCTAACTTCTCAGCCCCGCCTGATAAATCTACGATATTCACCAATTCTCTATTCCAACTTGGATTTATAAGTTTTTCAAATCTACCACGATAACCATGAAATGTAAGATATACCTCACAAGAAAACTCTCTCTTTATTTTAAGCGCTAACGAATACGCCATTTGCCAATGACTTTTAATATGTGGCATAGAGATGGCTACTTTTTTTATCTTCTTTGGAAGGACTGGTTTCGTCCCAATTAAATCATAATCAAATAATGCACAGTCCCCAGTGGTTCCATAACAGTTTATCCCATTATTTCGTAGTAGATTTTCAGTCGTTATATCTCTACATGAAATCAAACCTGCATTATTCGCTTCATTTGTTGCACCAAAATATTGTATTAAATGTCTCTTCTCCTCTTCATCAAGTTTAAGATGGGTGGACTGTTTGATAGTACCTGGATAAGTACTCCAGCCAGCTCCTATTGCATATATGGGAATACCCATTTTTGGGGCATTTTCTAGAAATTGTGTTCGATTCTTTGGTGCAACTTTACTCCCGTTTAATGTTGGTCTTAATCCTGGTGCAAGCACGGCTTTATATTTTGAAAAGTCTTTTATTGCTTCAACTCCTTGATCAGGTAAACTCACAATATCGTAATCAATATCGTTTCCTTTTATTTTTGCTAATAAATTTACAAGGCTTTTACCTATCAAATCATCTCCTGAATTCTTTGAACCTGTACCAGGATAAGTTGAAAGAATTAAATACGACAATTCATTCCCTCCTTAATTGTGAAAATATTCATAGACTCCCTTAACGATTAAGATATTTCTTAACCATCCTATTCTTCTACTTATAAAATTGATTGGACTTATAACGATTGGATTTTCAATCCATGCGGTATCCTTGAGATTTTGCTTTCTTTGACCAACAAGATTTCTTGCGGTTTTGTAATTGAATTTAATACATTAGAATGTATGGATCGTTTCATTCCATTTTCGATTAAATAGATTCTGTTATTCGAATCTTTTATTAACTTCCCTTCAAAATTTGACTCAGGTGCTTGATATGGGAAAGTTCCAGTTAGTTTATAAACGGTGTTTGCGATATTCTTGCCAGCAAACATTTCCGGATAGGAGTAATTTTTAAACTCTCGAAGCTTTTGTATATATATTTTTCTGTATAATTCTGACCGAAAATATTCGTTTATCTTTTCTGCTAAATCTTCAGGATTTTCATAAGCAGATTCACCAATTTTCTCAAAGTAATACTGATCATCCATATTGTAATTCGTGCGATCTTTCATAAAGAATACTGGTTTGTTAAACAACATAGCTTCTATTGCAACAGTCGATAACTGTTGAACAACTACATCAACATTTTCTAGTAAATCATTTAATTCCATTTTGGTACTTAAATGAACAGATTTAGAAATCGAGGCTATTTGTTGATATTGTTTTATTTTGTTCCTTAAAATTTCCTTTGGATGGGGTTTTAGAATGATTTCGATATTTGGATTAAGCATTAGTTTTTCTACAAGCAATTGAAGTACTGCTTTATTTTGAATGGCATTAGTTGCAATTAAGACAATCTTTTTATTTGGATAAATATTAAATTTACTCAGAAAATTGCTTCTAGAAATGGGATGATGGGTGAAGATCCTATCAAAACGTGGATGACCTGTAATTTCAATCCTATCCTCTTTAACTCCTCTAGTTATATACCAATCTTTTTCGTACTCGCCAAAAACAGCATGCTTTGTAGCAAAAATAGGTAAGAAACCTATTTCATTCGCAATGATTCCGTGTTGGGTACAAATACTCGGAATTCCTTTCAAAGCTGCAACCTGGGTCAGCGTCCTGGTATACACCCCATTTGTGTTTCCGACGATTAAACAAGAAACAGGAACTTTTTTCAAATACTCTTCAAAGGCAATAATCAGTTCAATTATTTTAGGGATCGTATCTAGAAATCTACCCTTAAAAATTTCATGACTAAAGACAGGATGTTTTTTGAATTTTTCCAAAATACCATTTGCTTTTTCTATTATTTTGGCACTAGTAATATCACTACTTTTGTAATCGTCTAAATAATGAACATGTCCTATGTTCTGACGAATAAAATTATTGGTTATTTCCTTTTGTGGATGCAGGAATATACATTTTGTTGGATGAAAATATTCTAAGAATGTTTCAATCGGGAAGCGTAAATGATCACTTTTTCCTTGTAATATCAAGGTCTTTCCCTTATTGTTTCCCTTGTTCCTATATGTCGGCAACTTTAAATAGCGATCGAAAAAAGGTTGAATTTCATCCGAATGTTGGAACTGATTTTTTATATATGGGGTAAGCGTTTCGCTTTTCATGACTTCTCGAATGGCTTTATTTGTAAGATAACTTTGAAAGTTCCCCACCAGTGCCAAAGGAATATTTCGATAAGTCAAATTTTCGAAGGCCTCAACAAAATCTGCAAATAATCCCCAATAGTTACGGTAATAGATCGAATTCAATTTGCGTCACTCCAATAATTAGTATTCTTTCTAACATAAAGTGGATTTAATTAGAATAATAAGAAAGAACCTTATTAACTCCTTCAATAACATCATTTACATCTGTTTTAGACATTGTAGGAAATAATGGAAGACTAATAATCTCTTCATATAACTTCTCAGCATTTGGACATAGGCCTTTCTTGTACCCCAGTTTTTGGTAATACGGATGTAAATAAACGGGTAGATAATGAACATTTACGCCTATGTTTTCCTTTTGTAAGGCATCAAAAATTTCCCTTCGACTAGTACCCAAGTTTTCTAAATCTAGTCGAATGATATAGAGATGCCAACTACTGTCAATCCCATTTGGTAAGATAGGTATTTTTACCTCATTTTTATTCTCAAATGCTTTGTTATACATTTGGACATATTGCTTACGTTTTTGGATAAATGGTTCTAATTTTTTCAATTGGGATATCCCTAATGATGCCTGAATGTCTGTCATTCTGTAATTAAAACCAAGAAACTGCATTTCATAATACCAAGATCCGTGATATTCATTTAATTTAGTAGTTTCTCGTGTAATCCCATGACTTCTAAATTGAATTAGTTTTTCATAATAATCTTTTATATTAGTTGTAATGATTCCACCTTCCCCGGTTGTAATATGTTTTACTGGATGAAAGCTGAACATTGTCATATCACTAATTGAACCAATTTTTCTTCCCTTATAAGTTGCTCCTAATGCATGTGCAGCATCTTCAATTACAAGTAGGCCATGCTCTTTTGCAAGTGACATAATTTGATCAAGTTCAGCTGGCTGCCCTGTGAAATCAACTGGTATAATGGCTTTTGTATTTTGTGTGATAAGTGGTTTTATTGCTTCAGGAGATATATTGTATGTGTTAGGGTCAATATCTGCAAAGACTGGTATTCCTCCTAAGTAGCGGACACAGTTTGCACTGGCAGCAAAGGTCATTGATGTAGTTATAACTTCATCACCATCTTTAATACCAGCTGCATAACAGGCAGCATGTAAAGCAGCTGTTCCATTAGAAAATGCTACTGCATATTTTGCTCCAACATTATCAGCAATCTCTTTTTCAAACTTAGAAATAAGTGGACCTGTTGTTAAGAAATCACTCTTTAATACATTTGATACAGCTTCTATATCCTCATTGTCTATGAATTGTCTACTATAGGGTAAATAAGATTCTCGGACAGGCTTCCCGCCGTGTATCGCCAGTTTTTCTACCATTTTTCGTCACCTCCTAAACTAGTTTAGTATTTTTTATCCATTCCTCTGTGCGCTTAATCCCTTCTACTAAACTAATTTCAGGATTCCACCCCAATAGCTTTTTAGCTTTTTCATAGTTGCACAATAATTTGGGAATCTCACTTTGAGGATGAATATGTTCAACATGTTTGATTTGCGAAGAGTCCCCCGAAATTAATTTAGCTAAGTCATTAATACTGATATCTCGACCTAAACCTGCATTTACAATTTCACCATTCACCTTATTTGAATAACCTGCTAATACTACGAATCTGGCGCAATCTTCTACATAAAGTAAGTCCCGAGTTTGTGTTCCTTCTCCATAAATAGATAGAGGCATTCCTTGAAGTTTATTTTTAATGAAGATGGCAACAACTCCTCCTTCACCGCCAGTTTTTTGGAAAGGCCCATATGTGTTAAACGGTCGGATTACTACAGCAGGGAGACCGTATGCATAATAATATGACAACACCATATTCTCTGCAGCAATTTTGGAGCCTGCATAAGGAGAAGCTGGTTTAATAGGGTCTGTCTCCTTAATACCATCAAGATTCGTAGCTCGATCATAGACCATGCAAGTACTCATAAATACTAGCTTTACATTATATTGTTTGCATTTTTCTAGTATATTGAATGTACCAATCGTATCATTTTCAAAGGTAGTCTTGGGATCATCTATACTATCTTGAACATTAATACTTGCCCCTAAGTGATAACAAATATCAAATTCATTCTTAAATAATTTCTCAAGTAAAACCACATCATTTATGTTCCCTTTAATAAAGTCCTTAAAGTTTTTATCACTCATAAATTCTTCAAGGTTTTTTTCTCGTCCGTTAGACAGATCATCTAAAACCCAGACATTATGACCATCATTCAAAAGCTTCTTTACAACCCATCTCCCAATAAAACCCGCTCCACCTGTAACTAGAACATTCAAATCGTTTCATCCTTTCTAAATAAAATGTGTAAAAAAGCTCATCTTCTCATTTAACTGTTTTCGTAAACATGATTAGCTTATACTATTTCTTTCGGTTATGGCTTAAAGTCTTCTCAACGAAATGCGGAGGCGACTTGCACAGAAACGAGAAACTTGGCCACTACGACAAAGAAGCGTATTTGGCCTCTGAAGGAGGAGTTGAAATTTCTCGAGCGACAAGTCGCTGCTGTTCATGCGGTATCTCAAGTCACATGTTTTTCCGCTGGACTTTGAAGTTGCTTTTTTGAAAGAAACCGCACACGAAGAGATTGTGTATACATTTCGAGGAGTCGCCACTTTATAATCAAATCAACTATGTTTGTACTTTATTATCAAAAAGCAACAATCTATTAGAAAAATTGCCCTTCATTTTTTAGATTAATTGTTCATTTATTAGTAACTGCCGTAATTCCTCAATCGAGAGAGGATTTTGATTCATTGAACTATAGGTACCGTATTTGGCCATCTTTACATCTTTATAATTTAATTCTTTCTGATAGAGTCCTGGAATCACATACATATGTGGGAGTTCTAGTGCATTTTTGGATTCATCATATGTCATCAATTCCTCGTACATTTTTTCTCCCGGTCTTAATCCAATTTCTTCTATAGTTATTTCATTAACTTCTAAGCCATATTTTTCACATGTTTCCTTGACTACAACATCTGCCAAATTCCCTAATTGAATAACGGGCATTTTTAATACAAAAACTTCGCCCCCTTTTGCTTCTTGAAGAGCTTTTAATGTGAGTTCAGTTGCCTCACTTAGTGTCATCATAAATCGTGTCATTTTACGATCGGTAACAGTAATTTTTTTATTTTCTAAAATTTGCTCTTTAAACAATGGAATCACTGATCCTCTGGATCCCATAACATTTCCAAAGCGGACACTTGCAAAAATTGTATTTCTTTTGCCTTTACTATATTCAGCTGATGAAATTAATCTTTCTGCTGTAAGCTTCGTTGCGCCATAGGTATTAGTAGGTGAAATTGCTTTATCTGAGCTAGTAAATATCACCTTTTTCACACCCTGTGAATTAGCAGCTTTAATCACATTATAGGTACCTTGTACATTTGTTAAGACTGCTTCAAAGGGATTATATTCACAAGACGATACATGCTTCATCGCAGCTAGATGTAGAACATAATCAATATCTTCCATAGCAGTATATACGCGTTCATAATCACGTACATCCCCAATTAAAAATCGAACATTGTCCCTCATACCTAATTCGTTTTGAAAATGGAACTGTTTAAATTCATCACGACTAAAAATTCTTACAACACTTGGCTCCTCTTTAAGAATGGACTTAACAAGGCTTTTGCCAATAGTTCCAGTTCCACCAATGACTAAAATTCTTTTTCCTTTAAAGAACATCTCTATCCCCCTTCTTTCGTTCTTCCCAATGTTACTTTTTTGTGAAAATTCTTCCCTACTCTTCAGTTGAAAGACTTATATCGAATAAGTTTTCGTCGATTTTATAAATAATCACATTATTATTTGCATGTTCAATTACGTCGATTTTTTTAAAAAAGCTCCTGATTTGTTCCATTGTTAAAGTAGTGAATTTATAGGATTGTTTAAGATAATTGGAATCAGGTTGATAACTTCCTATTCTATTCAAAGGTTCATTATGAATGGTAAGTTGATTTAATAGTTGGATAATCTTCTCATATGAAAATTGATCATCCATAGCTCCATAAAACTTTGATAAATAAGTGTTGGCAGTAGGATTATGAGGTGTGTACGTACCACTGCTTGTGGTTATTAATTGTACATAGTTTATTATTTCTCTAATACTAAAAGCCTTTACACTTAAATTGTTCGGTAAATCTACATCATAAAACCCACTGGAAAAAGGTAGGTAAGCAATAACTGGTTTTCGAAGTAGAAAGGCTTCAATACCTGTAGTGCATCCATTATGAATGACGATCCGAGAAGCTAATATCCAATTAATCACATTCCCCTCGTGTATAACGTGAATATTTCTATAGTTTGAGAACTGTTGTTCATATGTTGAGAAATTCTCCCCAGGATGTGGTCGTATCACAATATTCAGGGCCGGGAATTCTTTGGCTAATTCTGTTATCATTATTAAGAAACTCTCAAGCAAGTTCTTCATGTCTTGAATTCTTGGATTCAATTTGTTATTTCTTAATCCTGTAAAATCATTGTAAAGAGAAAATCTGGTATTTATGAGTATGAAATCACCGTAATTTTCTTGGATTTTATCAGAACTATCTTTATATAGTGAGTTAAACTTTTCTTTCAATAAATCAAACCTCGGATTGCCTACTATATAACACTTTTCACGGAATTGAGGATAGGAATTAATGATGGTTTCTTCCTGAAATTTCCCCCAACAATATTCATGTGTAACATCCGTTAGCAGTTCATCACACATTCTACCTTTTACATATTTAGTAGTATCATGGATAATCAAACCCTCTTCATCCAATTCAACAATCATATGCCCATACTTTTTCGCATTTCCTACTACTCGTTTTCGATAGCGATTAGGATATCCTTTAGAAAAAAATATCCCATTTGGAAACACGAACGATGCTCTCTCCACTTTCGTGTGCTCCCCAATAATAACTCTATAGTTCTGCTTAACTGCGTAATAGGCTAATAGTAGTTTTGCATCTAATTCTCTTACCCTTGTTTCTACAGGCAAATACAGCCATTTTTGAACACGCTGGTTTTGTTCCACTCCTTTTCCCCCATTCACTGACAAGTACCAAGAAATTAGAAGTATAGATTTCACATATTGTTAAATTATGAAGTTAGGTATGGAAAAGGTGCTAGAAATCAATGTCCATTTTAAAACTAGTCTTTTATATCTTTAAGAAATAAATCGTGAATGAGTATTTACATTCGGTAAAATACGGGATTAAGAGAGACTTAATGATTGCAATCATGAATGAAAGAACATGACAAAATAAAAACCGGATACATAATCTCTTAAATAACCGATATATGAATAAAATGTGCTTTTTTCATAGTAGATTTGCCGTCTCAATATTGAGGGTCAGTTTATATAATTTAGTATTGAGATGAAAGGAGGAAAATTGATATGCCTAAACATCATCATCACGATCATGATCATAATCATGGGAATGGGAATGGGAATGGGAATGGAGGAATCGGTGTAGTATTTATTTACTGGAATTTTGATACTCAACAAGTTATTGAAGTTTTCAAAAGCCCAAATTGCTATGACACAGGTTGCCCACTCCTAGGACCTGGCGATTCCATTCTTGAAGCCCTTGCTTGTTTATACGCACAAGGATATCAACTTCAACCTGGTACAGTTGTTGTAACGAATGATGACGTAAGTGATGCAGAACGTATTGTACTGTACACTTTAGTAAGAGGAGTGAACTAAACATTTAATCATAATGAGAAACCAAGAAACAAAATTCTTGGTTTCTTAATTTAAGTTTCAAAACATTACGGATTTACCTTTTTTATGGACAACCATTTACTCAAACCCTTTAGTTACTGACTAAATACATATATAATAAAATGTTTCCTCTTACTCAATGAACCTCAGAAAAATCTAGGCTTTTTCATCAATTTACTTTTGTATAGGCATCCATACAGGCTATTCCTAGGGGAATTATATAGAATAATATCATGATATGACGTTTGTCTATAAATTTCATTGATTGGTGGGAATAGAAATGCATAATCCTAAAATATGGCTATCGGAAGCGGTCACAAGAATTCCTCAATCCAATATACCGGAACAGCAAAGATACAATCATACAACAAATCCAACTACAAAAAAAAAGCATTCGAGGGGTGATGAGTGGGATCAAATAAATCTTACCGAATTGTTAAAATGTCCTCATAAAAAGCTATATGAAGGTCAAAGCCGTTTTCAAAACATCCATGTTTTGGAAGCAAAAGAAATTCGAATGTTTTTAGATGGACAATTACAATTTAGTTCTCTGGATGAGCGGATTTATCATGAAGCATTTGTTCATATACCGATGTCACTCACGAAGTCACATGAACGTATCTTAATCTTAGGAGGCGGTGACGGTCTCGCATTAAGGGAGGTACTGAAATACCCTGATGTAAAACATGTTGATCTTGTTGACATTGATCCAGAAATTTTACGTATAGCCAGAGAGGTACCTGAAATTGTTTCGCTTAATGAACAAGCATTTTATGATAAACGTGTGACTGCCTATGCTGAAGATGCTCGAACCTTTTTACAGACCGACAAAAGGAAGTATGATTTAATAATCGTTGATTTTCCTGATCCAACGGATCCCGTTCTGGCAAGCTTATATTCATTAGAGATGTTTCAATCATTAGGTGATTGTTTAACAAGTAACGGTATGATTGTATGCCAGTCAAATTCTCCCGAGGATACTCCTATCGTGTATTGGAGCATTGGTCTAACTATGGAAAAAGCAGGATTTTATACTCAGGGCTACCATACCATCATTCCCTCATTTGGAGATTGGGGATTTCAATTAGGATCTAAAACCCCTTTAGCCACTCAACTAAGAGAAATTAATGTTCCATATCGAACACTACCTCCAAACCTAGGTAAGCTGTTTCATTTTAAAAGTCAGTTGTTATCTTATCGAGCAGAGGCAATTGTTAATCGTGAAAGTAAACCTCAATTAGATAAAATATTCCAAGAGGAAATTATTAAAGTATATTAAAAACAAATTGAAAAAAAGCTACCCTCGGTAGCTTTTTTAGTTAATTATGAATAATGTACCATCATTCATATTTCATTAAAGCTTATTTCAAATCGAAATTAGGTAAATATTTAGAATTAAAATACTCTATTCGTAATATCAATTAAAACGGTATTTTGATCTGTTTGTACCTTTCCTGTGTTTTTATTAACTTTAAGATAATATGGCAGTCGGAACATTTCCCTTAATCGACTAGTTGTTAAATAATCAGCTTTAGTTATCATAGATAAATTTTCGACTCGAACATTGCTTGTCGTAGCAAGACAAAATAACCAATCCTCTCCATCTTCTGGTTCAAAGTAATGGTATGGAAAAACGTTAAAGCCAGCTTTAAAGAGAGTATTATAGATACTCCATAAATACTCAGGGGTTGTATCCGCAGTAGAACACCCTACACTAATGGCTCCTCCTGTTTCTAAACGACTTTTTATTAGACTGTAAAACTCTAAACTAAAAAGACGAGAAAGAGAAGGGTTTTTATCCGTGGGCTCTGGGAGATCTACAATTATTACGTCCCATTTTGTTGTATTATTTTCTAAAAATTTTCTGCCATCTTTAATAATTGTTTGTACTTTTGGATGGTTCAACGACCCGTTATTAAATTGAACCATCCCCTTTAATTTTTTCCCGAAATAAACCATCTCTTTATCAATGTCTAATGTAACCACTTTCTCTACATCAGTATAAAGCAGAACTTCTCGGGTCGTTATCCCACCTCCACCTCCAATGTTCAAAACCTTTTTCCGGCTTCGAGCAGCAAGCATCGGAGCATGTACAATTGCTTCCGCAAATCTACGCTCATCAGATGTTGTACCAAACATCATATGCCCATTACTATAGATCAATAGTTCACCATCTTCTTCTACAAGTGCTATTTTTTGTGTCGGCGTCTTATAAGTTCGTAAAACTACATAATCACCATCAGGTTCTTCTTCCAAACTAATGTAGTCTCTAATAGAATCAGAATCCTTATAATTACTCATAACCACAACTCCTTGTTATTATTTGTCTTTTTTAAATGCTATTCATTGGATAATGTGGATGTTCGTAATATCCGCTCTTGTATCAATAATAGAGACAAATCAATTTGTTACACCCGAAAATAATAAAAATCGATTTTATACTTCTTTTATTGTGTATTCGCGTTTCTAATTTCCTATACTTCTAGTCCCTTCTTTTAAAACTTTTATCTTATCTGTTTTTTCCCAAGGTAAAGAAAGATCAATTCTTCCAAAGTGTCCATAACAAGCAGTTTGTAAATAGATTGGACTTCTTAGGTGTAACATATTTATAATACCTGCAGGGCGAAGATCAAAGTGTTGGCGAATTAATTCAACTATTTGGTTATCTTCTATTTTGCTAGTTCCATAAGTTTCTACTGCTATAGAAACTGGTGAAGCCACACCTATAGAATAAGCAAGCTGTACCTCACATCTGTCTGCAATACCCGCTGCAACAATATTTTTAGCAACATAACGTGCTGCATATGCTGCAGAACGATCTACTTTGGTTGGGTCTTTACCTGAAAATGCTCCACCTCCATGCCTTGCAAAACCACCATACGTGTCAACGATGATTTTACGGCCAGTTACTCCTGCATCCCCCATAGGTCCCCCAATTACAAAACGACCTGTTGGATTTATGAAATACTTTGTCTCATTGTCTATTAAATGTTTCGGAACTACATGTGGAATGACATGATGGTGCAGATCTTTTTTAATCTGTTCCATTGATACTCCAGGATCATGTTGCGTTGAAATAACGATTGTATCAATACGAATAGGCTTATAACCTTCGTACTCCACTGTTACTTGTGCTTTTCCATCTGGACGTAAATACCCAATCGTCCCATTCTTCCTTACTTCAGATAAACGTCTTACAAGACTATTAGATAAAGAGGTTGCTAATGGCATTAACTCTGGCGTTTCATTACAAGCAAACCCAAACATGATTCCTTGATCACCAGCACCGATCGCTTCAATATCATTTTCATTCAGCAATCCTTCGCGTATTTCTAATGCTTGGTCAACCCCCATTGCTATATCAGGAGATTGCTTATTTAACGCTACTAAAATTTTACAAGAATCCGCATCAAAACCATATTCAGGATTTGTATAACCAATGCTCCGAATCACATCTCTTACGACTTTTAAAAAATCAATCGAGCAGCTTGTTGTAATTTCACCGGATAGAACAACAAAATCCGAACTAACCATGGTCTCACAAGCTACACGAGCGTTAGAATCTTTTTGAAAAATGGCATCTAAAACAGCATCAGAAATTTGATCACACATTTTATCTGGATGTCCTTCAGTAACAGATTCTGTAGTAAATAAGTGTCTTTGTTTTTTATTCAATCTACTTCATCTCCTTCCAATTGAAACCACTACAGTATGCTACGATAAACCGAAGTATCATGCTTGGACTCCCATCTACTTTACATAAATTCCTACCTCTACGAACCAAAGGTATAGCAGACCATTTTCAAGTAAATAAGGACAACCGTACAATCTATTCCTTTCTATTCACATATCATGATGGAAATGGAAAAATGAGGGGAATGATGTAATTTGAACATGGAGGGGAAGCATATTATTATAGATGCTTTCGAATGCGATGCTGTATATTTAAACGATATTACGTATTTAGAAAAATTGTGTAATGAAGCCGCTTTAAACACAGATATGGAGGTCTTATATACTTACTTCCATCAATTTCAACCACAAGGGGTAACAGGCATGTTAGTTTTGTCAACATCACATATTTCCATTCACACTTGGCCTGAAGAAGGTTACGCCTCCTTAGATTTTTATACGTGCGGAGATCATAACCTTAACTCACAAGTTAAATTTCTACTACAAGGATTATCTTCAAAAAATGCAATGGTTTATAGTTTTTCACGGGGCGTTTCCTATCCACAAATTATTCAATGTAAAAACATACGATTTAACGACACTATGCTAGATGATACTGATTTACAACAAGAATAAGAAGCCTAGATGAAACACAATTGAACCAAAGCTACTCCTTTCTTGTCGCTGAATTTGACTTGTTCCTACTAAATTTGATGAAAAAATAGGGTAGTAAAAAATGAATACCAACTGCTATTTTTATACGGCATGACTTCTACTAGTCATGCCTTTATTATTTTTCTGCACTTCTATTAGATGATGGAGGAAATACTCTATGAAAAATGGTTAAACTTGCTGTTACTTCTGTCCACGCTATTTCAAAATACTTGCATTTAATATAATACGAGCCAAGAGGAGGTGTGATAATGACACGGAGATTTTATGAAAATGCTCGTTTTCCAGACTTTACAGAACGACTAAACGATACTGCAAAAAATCTTGCTATACAAAATAATTTTAACGAGGAATCTTGTGGGGTGACTGTGGTAGCTGAAAAAAGTCCCAATACTACTTTTATTGGTACGAATCCAATAATACAAATTGAAAGTGAACATGTTACTTTAGAAACCCAAGTTACCTCTAGGGTTGTTTTATTTATACCAGGATTTCATATAGATGATCACATTACAATTGTACTAAACGGAAACGAAGAAGACATTGAAAAAATAATGGTCTATGCTCTACTTGAGGATCCTTCTGGTGAAAATTTTCTTTCTACAGAAATAATATCTGAAAAAGAAAGTTAAGGACAACCTAACAAAAAAAGTAGCAGATTCCTTCTATGGAATCTGCTATACTTGTTATTTTGATTGTCTATTTTTCCCACATCCACATCCACCAGTGCTTTTTTTCTTTTTAGGTTGAGTTTTAGAAGATGTAATAATTCTTACTCCAGAGGGATTTTGCGTTCTTCTGTTCATATCTTGATTTCCTCCCTTAGTACATGTTTCTAACAAGTTATGAAGTTATAAATTAAATTGACACTACCTCTGGCTAATTTTTTAATTTATTGTTGTCATCCTTTTATAATTGTAGGTGGTTTTTCTATTTCTTTTTATCTTGGTCCCATTTATTATTAAGCGTTCTGTTATGGTGTTTAATCGCTTTTTGATTTTCTAAGTTATTTACAAACCACGAATTCAGGGATTGCTTTTTTCCATCCTGGCTAAAATGTATCTCCTGATTTTTTACTCCACCATTACTTTTTAGGATCATATTTTCTGTTTTTAACTCTTCAACTTGTTGTATTAATTCATTAATTTTTTGTTTTAATTCTGCTACCTGATCCTCCAGTATATGATTGTTATTACTTTGAGTGTTTTGGTTTAACTGAGCACTTTTTTCGTATTTCTTCAATCGTTCCTTATATTTAGATACCTCAGATTGGTAATGAATGAGTTTTTGTTTTAACATGATATTCTCATCAGATATACTTTTCTTCAAAGTACCCCACTCCTTTCCTCATATGATAAATATCTATAATATATGTAATTCAAAAAGCTAGGTATTTATACCACTAAGTTAAGATTTTCAGAGAAAATTCCGCTTTTGTCACAGAACATTTGACTATTAGATTCATACTATACAGTAGCCCCGATACCCAAAGGGAATATTATTTAGAACCAGCTCAAGGGTAAATATTTTTAAATAGGAGGAAAAAAGGTGAGTAGATTTAACCATAAAGAAACAGAAAAAGTTTGTATTAAAACACGTAAAGTTTATGACTGGATTACTCGTCAAGTAGAGGTTCCAATCATCAATATGGCTGACGATAAGCTTGATGCAAAGTTTAAGTGTAACAGCAGCCACGGCGGCGGTGGTGGAGGCAGCCACGGCGGCGGCGGCGGTGGCGGTGGTAAATCCGGTGGTGGTACTAATGATATTCAAAAACTTTGCCAAATTCTTGAAAATGCAGGAGATGATTTTACAGTAAATTGTTTCCTAAGTGATGAAGATGGACGTAGAATAGATCCTCGTATGGAAAGCGATGATTTTACTTGTAAGGAAATCTTACCTGCAAATGGTCGTACTCCGGTAACTGTTACATTACCAAATGGCGATACAGTAACACTTCAAAGAGTAAAAGCATTAGTTAAAGGTTTTGTAGCTGTTCAAATCGTTAACGACTATGGCGAAGTCATTTGCTCTTCTAAAGGGATTCCATTTGCAACTGTACAAAATTTCTTATTATGTGCTCCTGATGGAACTGATTTAGAATGTCATGTATCATTCTTTGAATGTGATGCTAACCTAATCTGTGCCCAAGATTTCCAACAATTAGATGTATCTCTTACTCTATGCCTTGAAATACAAGTTGAAGCAGATGTAAAACTTGAAATTGAAGCAGCTTTCTGCCATCCTCGCGATGAAATTTTGGAACCAGCACAACTTTGCCCAACAGACATTTTCCCGCCACAATGTCCTGAAATTTTTCCAGCATATTAGAAACTTAAAAATGTAGGGCTGTTGAACCATCCAACAGCCTTTTCTTTTTTTGTCTTAATTCATGAAATTAAAAATTCTTTTTAAAAAATATATGACTACTAGCCCTTCTACATTACATACATATATGATAAAGGCTATGTAAAAAGATGTTCAAAAAGTCATCTACTAATGCAATGATGAAACTTCAAATCTAATGTCACTCCGCCTTTTAGGGTCTCATGTGTTTAAAATATATATTTTTTTACTAATAATATTTGTCGGCTTTTTGAACACATACTGTAAAGGAGGAAAAATCTCTTGAGTAGAGGTAAATTTGATGATGACTTCCAAAATAAAGATTCAAAGTTGCAACTCCAACAAAAAATAATCCATTACCGTTCAGAAGTCATTACATTTCAAAATAAATTAAAAAAGACTGTGCAAGAACTGGAAAAGGAAAAAATACGAAATCAGTACCTGCAAGAGAAATTATTTGAGGCTCAAAACAGTAACCTTGAGTCTTATGAGAAAGAAATTTCTTCACTCCAAATGAAACTTTTAGCTAGTGAAGTTGCACTAGAAGAGGAAAAAAAACGTGTTAAATTGATTCAAGAAAAACTCATACAATCAACTCAGATCGAAAAACAAGTGATAGAAGCAAAACCAGAACCACTACTAGGATTACAATCATATTTTAACTATTCTTTTTTATACACACCTGAAGAAGAAAGAATAGAAGAGGAAACCGGTTATCATGATATTTCAATTATTGGTGACTGCCTAATTGAAAATTACGGGACAGCTGACCTTCATCAGCCAATTATTTGTATTCGTATTACCCCACACACTGCTGGACATGTAAGTGGAAAAATTGCAACAAATCGATTAGGTTTAAATGATGAAGCAGATGATAATTCACGACAAGAAGAATGGCATTTTGTACATGATGATTGGAAAGAAAGAATCAAAAAAAATGGGGAGTATTGGATTAAACCCCAAAAAACATCTATTATTCAACCAAAGAGTAAGCTCACTTTCTCCAATTTTGAATTAACTCTTAGAAGTCCACTGGAACATAAATCTATCATTTTAGAGGCATTTGCTTATTGCAAGGAGTTTCCAAATGGTATTCCATCACTTAATAAAATTATCATAAACCTGTAGTTTTTCTTCCATAATCAATGGAGAATTTCTTTGTTGATTATGGAAGTTTTAACACAACCTTTATGAATCTAGTCAAACAATTCTTGGTTTACTAAAATGACCTTCTACTTCTACAATGACCTCTTCAACAGACATTATTTTTTGATATAGGGAGATTTTGAGCTTAATTTCAAAGGAAATACCACTGTCTCCTATATTAATTTCATCTACTTGACAATCAGCCTCTAAAACTTCGCAATCCACTTCCGTATGTTTTGGTGCTTTAAGCAACACTTTATCCTCAGCTTTAAACTTAATCGGCTCTGTTGTGAAAATACAATCTCTATTGTAAAAAAAATGCAAAATAACAAATCCTTCCTTCATCACTTTAACCTTCTGTAACTCAACGGTATTCCAATCAGGTAGGGTTAAAGTTAATGAGTCTCTTCCGTACATTTGTGGAACTTCTGTACACGTAATCGGCGGTAATTTATGTGAATGGTGTAGTATCCCCTCTTGGTTAGAAAGAAAGCAATTCACATCCGAACTATAGAGCCAACTTAGAAACAAATTTGGATTAAACTCTATCTCAAATAACCCCATAAATTCCCCTTCATCACCATCACAGCTTATTTCTATAGTCTTTAAATGCTCAACCTCAAATGTATGACATTCCCCTTCATTCAGTGAGTTTTGAACTTTTCCATTTATCCCTATTATCATCTCCCCTTCACAGCCACTTTCAAATACGATTGTCACAGTAGCAGGGAGTCCCTTTGTAAATTGATGATCTGCGCTCCATACAATCTTCGGGACTTTCCCAGAAGGAACAATAAATTCATCAACAATTGTACTAAAATCAACATTTTCTAAAATATCTGCTATCCATTCAGTTCGAGTAAGTTGGTACGTCCAGTCAGTAAACTTTGTTACTTTAATACAATGTGTTTCAATTTTATTAAGTTCATTGAGAGTCAATATCCATACACCCCCATTGCTACACATATAGTATGTGACAATAGCGGAATTGTTCCGGATTGTAAGTGTATAGACAAACACCCTTTTAAGGGACCTACATATACTGATAAGGAATGTAAAATCACGACAAAGCAGGAGTTTTCAACATAAAAAAACCTTCGATACGAAGGTTTTCTAATCGATTACGAAAAGTGCAAAGTTTTTATATGACGAGTATTGCTAAAAACCGTTTCCTCCCGTGCAGTAACCAATTCAATAATATTATCTTTCACGTTTTTTAGTTGACCAATTTTATCGTTATCTTCACCTAAATCAAATACGACCATTTGTCCTTGTAGTTTCTTTACTTGTTCTTCAAACGTTCTCGCCAACGTAATGGTTGATGGATTAACCGGAAACTTCTGCTTATCAAGTCCATATGGTGTTTGATGTTGATTATACGGAATTAACCATTTTAAGTGCTGGAATGGAATAAACATTGTTTTAAAGACTGGTGAATAAAAAACAATATAATCATTCATTAAGTTTGTCACATACCCATGGATTGAATTTTTCGAGGTAACGCAAAGTTCTACAAATAGACCCTTTGCATTATTCACGATTTTTCGTAAGGAGATCTCATCAGTATAAGTGTTTATTGGTGTATTTCCGGGATTCGTAATTTGTTCAGTCTCATCCACCCTCGGAATTTTCACTTTTTGTATATGAAAAATAGGCATATAGTAAAAGTCTCCTTCTTTTGTATATAAGACGATTATGTCAGACCCTATCTCAATGAGGATTCCGATTTTTTGTTTATGACCAGAAATTTCAACAACAACTTGTTCTCCTATATAATGGCTTAGATGCTTCAATAAACTCACCTCAATTCTTAGATATTACTTTTTGTACAGAACCTGTACACTTTTATAGACATAAATACTTTTAACCCTTACTTAGATAAGAAAAAGTATCGGTATCTTTCGCATGAGACACCTCTTAACGGAAGAAGAAACCGATACTCTTGTTAACTATAACTTAATTAACCATTTACATAGTGAGGATGTTACAGTCTGGACTTTGTAGAACCGCTGTACATTTTAATACTAAATGATTTTTTGCTGTTATTTTTGTTTTGATTCTTCTGGTTGTTAGAATCATTATTTTGATTTTCATTTTGATTTTGGTTTTGGTTTTGATTGTTTTCATTAGATTCTTGTTGGTTTTGATTATTTTCTGCATTTTGATTATTTTCTTGTTTTAACACATAACTAATGTTTCGAATATGGAATGTTGCAATACGACAAACTTCTTTCTCACAAATTAGAACTAAATGTCCGTCGGAGCTATCTGCAAGAACACCTTGCATGCTTTCTGGGCCACCGCGATTAATTGTAACCCACTTATATCTCATATTTTTTAATAACTCAGTAAAATTATCTGCTTCAACATATTCTGGTTTTACAAAAGTCACCATAGACATCGTGTTCCCATTTTGTGCTTGTGCTTGGTTATTATTATTTCCTGATCCATTTTTATTGTCACTAACTGCATAACTCAAACTCTTCACATGTTCTAACTGATAATAAACAACCCCGTCTTTCTCAGTGTAAAGAACTAAATAATCACCCTTCACATCAAGCAATCTACCATTTCTTGCCTCTGGTCCGCCTCGGTCGATACGAACCATTTGGTCTTTCATTGCTGTTAATACATCTGAAAAAGTATTGGTTTCCTCAATCATAGACATCGTCGTCATTACAGATTCATTATTGCTTGTATTCATGCTTGTTGTTGAATCTTCAATTACACTCTTAATATGACTAGTCTGATAAATGACGACCCCCTCTTCATTTGTACTTAACACTAAATAATCAGATTTAACTGAAATTAACTGACCTTTTCTGGATTCAGGTCCACCTTTAAACACTTTGACTGCTTTACCTTGTAATGATTCAAGGTAGTTTAGATTAATATTTTCATTCATCAACTTTTGCCTCCTTATCAAATATCATTGTGGGGTGTTTATAATGTATCTATATGCGTAGACAACGTTTTGGTCCTAATCTCTTGCCTATTTCTATAAAAATAAGCATTTGTCCATCAGAGAAAAACCTAGATTCGGATTCAATTAATAAAAATGTCCCAAATATGTAATAGATTCCATTGAAAAACCATTAAAAACAGGGTTTCATTGTTAGATATTTAACCCTTAAGGAACATCACCCATAAGTGGTTTATTAAGAAATCTACTTAAAAAAACCTGCACCTAGACAGGAATCTAGTGCAGGTTTACTCACCATTAATTATCTATTTATTATTTTATCAATTGTGGCTTCAATTATTGCTGCAAATCCAGCAATGGCCAGAATCAAGATGAACGATTCAACCCATCTGAGATTAAAATAATAGGCCCCATATAGTAATAGGGAACTCCAAATCCCGGTACACCAGTAACAGCTTAATAACTCGCCAATCCACCTACGTAAACCTCTTCCCTTGATATGAAGATAGGATTCAACCGTTCCATCTGGAAGTTCTTCATCAACGATCTCATGAAATGGACGACGGATAAAAAATGTAATTTTATCATAGATTAATAATCGTGTTAATCTAAACGATGCTAAGCTTATTAAGACAAATTCAAACCAAGTAATCATGTCTTTGGACCTCCTCCCCGTTTTACGATTTGAAAAGGATAGCTAAACATATAACCATTTTATGCATAGGATATAGGAAGGAACATTGGCATTGAAAAAATGGGCAATGGTAAAGTTGTGAAAGCATCTATAATACAGGAAGACGTCTAAATCATTGATTTAGACGCTATACTAAATGTTACAGGAACACCAATTTTATCCAAGCATTTAGAATAACTAGGGTCACTATTGTTGTTATTGGAATTACGATTATCGTTATCTTTAAATAATCCTTCCAAGTCACTTTTATCCTATTTTGGCGTAAGATGTGCATCCATATTAATGAAGCCAGGGTACCTATTGGTAGTAATAATGCACCGATATCACTGCCAATAATATTCGCTAAATAAATGGTTTGAAGTGTTAGCGTATCGAGCTCCATTTCTGTCAATGCAATGGTACCAATCATTAATGCAGGATGGTTATTAAAGATATTAGACAAAATGGAAACTAACCCTCCCATTACAAGGCTGGCTTGAAAAAGCCCCCCACCTACTATTGGTTTAAAAGCGGAAACTAGTAATGACGTTAGACCTACATTGTGGAGTCCATAAATAATGACGTACATTGAAAAAGCAAACACTAAAATGTGCCATGGCGTCTTTTTAACTAAATCAATTGGATTTGTTCCTAAATGATACCACCTGAACATCAGTAGCACTAAGGATCCAAGAACCGCTACAAACTCGATGGGAATAGAAAAATAGGAGGCAACAAACAAAAGACATCTGATTAGTAACACAAATAAGATTATTTTAAACATAAAATTTGTGCGTTTTTTCTTTAATTCTGGTGGTTGACTACCTATTTTTAATGGATGAAAATCCGGTGCAACAATAGATTCCTCATTTTCAGAAAGTAAAATTGGAAGCTTTTTCGGAATCTTATTTTTCACTAATAAGAACATTATCAGTGACATGATTAGTAATCCTAACATTGCAGGTACAAACATCATTGCAGTTTGTGTATATAAAGTCATATTTACAATCTTCAAGGCAATTAAATTTACAATGTTACTTACTCCAATTGGTGCACTCGATGCTGTTGCTATTAATGCTCCACTTAACAAATAGGGGATCTGCTGTCTAGGTTTAATACGTAGATTTTTTAGGAGGATTATTAGAATAGGTGTTGTAATTAATATACTTCCATCGTTGTTAAATAATAACGTCATTAGAAAGCATAACAATTGGATGTACCAGTAAAGACGGTATCCTGACCCTCTCGCTAGGCTAACTAAACGCGAAGCTGTCCAATGGAAAAAGCCAAAACTTTCTAAAGTTATTGCCATTACGATAGTTGAAATGATCGTGATTGACGCTCCACCTATCTTACTTATAATATCTGCTATATCCCCTCGTGTAACAATTCCCGATATCAAGATTAGAACAGCTCCAACTGATGCTGGCCATGCTTCATTTATTCCTCTAGGCCTCCAAAAAATAATAGACATTGTTAGTATAAAGACACTTATCGCGATCCATATCTGAACATTCATTTTTCCCCCCCTTTCAAATGCCTTACATTGACATTTGTCCTTACTTGTCTTATACACTATATTTATATTCTTTTTTACAAAGATGGAGATAGATATACGTCTAATTCTATTAAAATTGTACGCTTGTCATCACGGTCAAAATGTACCACAGTGAGATATAACTATAAAAAATCTAGTAAATATTGTACCTTAGGGTGATATGACTAGAATGTATATAGTGAAGATATACCAGAATGATAAATAACCAATTTGTAAATAATACTTAAAACGATAGTACTCACCTACATTTACCTAACACGAAGCACATAAAAAGTGACTCCAGTAAAAATCTGGAGTCACTTTTTTATAAAAACCAATATTGATGGGGATTTGAATTGTATATTGCTAAGGAGTATTTGTATTTTATTTATGAGTAATATCCGGAGGTTTTATCGAACATACGTATAAACGGCTCCATCATCATCATTTAAACTTGCTACAATACGGAAACCTTGTTGGTACAAACATGAATTGGCATCAGTGAAAGAGGTAACACCATTTACAAATTCGCAACCGGTGTCTTGAGTTTGTGAATTTGTAAAAACTTCAGTCACTAAGTTATTTACAACATCCACTAGAAGGTTTACAGTATCACCAGTATAGTGACCGTGATGATGTTTTTGTTTCCCATCAGCCTTAGCTGCAGCTTTTGCATTGCCTTGATCCGAAGCTTTTGCATTACCCTGATCTGCTGATTGTGCATTTTCTGAAGCATCTTTGTTATGCCCATGATCTTTGTTTTGTCCATGGTCTTTCTTAGGCATCTAATTCCCCCCTTTCTGCGAGTCTAATGTATTATATAAAGGTTTCCTATTTTCGAAACGGCATTTATACTAGAATATATGTCTATTTTTTATTCGAACACAAAATTATTATCTATTAGCAAGTGAGTCTTAACTAACTTTTACATATGTAATAGAGAAGCAATAATTATCTTCTCCATATATTATCATTAAAATATTTCACATTTGAATTTCGTCTTTTTTTATTTTCTCGATATTTGTCGGTTTGATCTAATAATTTCTTCGTAGCAATTTCAAACTCTTCATTTGATATTTCCTTTTTAACAAGAGACAGACATAAAAAGGCAATTGCAACTGGGACCATATCGATTTCCACCATTACATTGACATCAACATCTGAATTACCACTTTTATTTACTGATGCTTGTATAGATTCCGAATTTGATAATCGATTTTTACTAGACTTCCCCCATACGTCTTTGTCACTAAATAACGATTCCATAATAAGTCCTCCTGACCGTAACATTTAATAAATACGGGGCAATACAAATATACCCCGTATCCATCACAGATCAAAACCAACCTAAAAATTAAATCTTTGATCTTGATCTTGATCTTGTTCTTGATCTGAATCTGCTTCAGCACGAGTTCGTGCTCTTGCTCTAGAATTAGAATCAACATCAATATCAACGTCTACTCGTGAATTACCACTGTGTGCGATCTTTGCAATATTTACATTTTTATCTTTTACTCTAACGTCATTTTCATTGTCAAGGTCGTTGTCTAATCGAGCATCAATTTCTGCATCAGTACGATTGTTTGCTTCATTTCTAGAACTTCTATTGCCAAAAATATCTGGGTTTCTCCATACACTCATGTTATCCCCTCCTTCTCTTTTAGATAGAATAGTTTATTCGAAAGCTAGTAATATGCTTGGACAAAGGTCCACTAAAATGATAGACAATGGTATATTTTTCAATAAAAACAATAGATTATTACCCTTACATATAGGTTTGTAAGGGCATCTTTCGTTTCTATTAAAAATTAGGATACTATCACGAAGGTATAAAAACACATTTATTAAATTTGGTAGTTTTCTCCACTAATTGCTTATACACATTATGTGACAAGTACATAAATTAATCATGTAGAAAGTAAAGGAGGGGAGCAAATGAGGTTAGATTCATCAAATCTACAAGAATCCCAACAGAAGCTTATGGAAATTCTTGTGAAGAATGTTTTTAGGAAACATGGTATTAAACCTAAATCAAATACCCTAACAAGTCAGCAACGCCAGGAAATTCGTAATACAATGCAAAAGTTGCAAAAACAAACTCAACAATTTTTAGAAAATGTACAGAAGAATGTTACAGAAAACGATGTGAACCCACAAACTCATTTGGCTGACAGTGTATCAAACCGAGCCAAAAAGAAAAAGTAAGGCTTACCAATAAATTGAAAAATACTAAAGGAGGAAATTTATTTATGAATCAAGAAACTTATCGATTCAATACCGCAAATCAAGGAAATAGATGGTCAGCTCTTGACCCTACTTCAAACCATCCTTGTTTTAATGACGACGATGTCGTCCAGGAGGGCACTCAAGTTTCTTCAAACTTCCAATTAAATGAAGAATTAATTTTTATTAAAGATTCTTGTGATGTAACTGTTACAACTACTGATACAAAAGCTGCACTTAATTTACAAGCTGCATTACAAGCTGCTATTGCTTTAGTTGTAAGTATTTCTATAGCTGATGGTTCTGAAGCAGAGAGAGTGACACAAGAACTCTTACAATCTACTAGAAACAAACAGATCTCTCGCCAAAAGACTGTTATCGAAAATTCTAGAAACGTAAACGTTACAACTACAGATACTCAAGTAGCCATCAATATTCAATTATTACTTCAACTTTTAATTGCACTATTAGTAGAAGTAGATATTCTCTAGTCACTTTCATTACAGTATATGTATAAATTCCTAGTGTTGCCATTGCATCCTAACTTTTTACAACTTTATATTTGTTATTTAACTATGGAACAGCACTTACAAAAAGACACAAACCCACGAAAATATCTGTGGGTTTGTGGTTTACATGATTCCTAAAACACAAGAGCTCAGGAGAATATGAAATCAATATTCATTATAAAATTATATTTTATATTGATAATATATTAGTTAAATCAGCAATAAGTCCTTACCATTTCTCCTTTCCTTTATAAACCTAGCTAGTGAACTAATGTTCAAATTTTATTTAAGGAGGATATAAATTGGGGAAGGTTTACTTTGAAAAGTCGAATAACTCAAAATCTAAAGATAACAAGAAAAAAGATAATAAAAAAGACAAATAATGCAAGTACACATATAGTTATGTGTACGACAAAAAAGCTATTTTTTCCAATCATCAAGCAATCTTTCACATAGATACGAATTCCAAATTATACAGGTCTATTTACCCCACTTTTCGAAGTGGGGTTTCATTTTGCATTGTTAATACTTATTCGTTGCCTCATTTGCACGCTGAGTTTCTTCCAGCCTTCGAAGCAATGCTTTTGAACGTATGTATGCCAGATCTTCTGTTCCGCCTGAGTCTTCTACCTCCCGCAATTGTTCCTTTGCTTGTAGTACCAAGTTTTGAGCATGCTGGAACCGCTCCATGTCCCCATTTCCTTGTGACTCAATTACTGCAAGTTGAGCTTCATCTACAGTCTGCACGAATTGCTGCAAGAGATTATCCATTTCATCTTCTCCTTTTTTAAAAAAGTGATACAAGCTCTCCAACTCGAATACAATTTCAAAGACAAATCTTTTTAAGAGGTGTAAATGTTATGGGCGTTCTTTTCAGTTATGTTCTATTAGGTCTCAGCCTTGCAGCACCCATCGGTCCCGTAAATGCTGCACAATTAGACAGAGGTATTAAATACGGTTTCTTCCACGCCTGGCTCGTTGGTGTTGGTGCAGTACTCGCTGATGGGATATATATGCTTATCGTTTATTTAGGTCTGGTATCCTTCATCAATACCCCATTTATTCAGACGTTTCTGTGGCTTTTCGGATGCTTTGTATTGCTTTACACAGGTTTTGAAAGTATGCTAAATGCCGGTAAAATCAATCTCCAAAACTCCAGAAACCAGGAGCCTGCTTTTAAAGCCTTTCTCTCAGGGTTCATCATGTCAATTACAAACCCGCTCACTATTTTATTCTGGTTAGGGATTTATGGCTCCGTATTGGCCAAAACAGCTTCCACTTCAACCAGTAGTGAACTAATCCTCTATAGTGCAGCCATCTTTTGTGGACTACTGCTATGGGATATAACAATGGCATCTGTATCAAGTGGTTTTCGAAGGATTTTAACTTCACGTCTATTAGGCCTCATTTCCATTTTATCAGGGCTTTCCCTTGTTGGTTTTGGTGTCTATTTTGGTTTCCAAGGTATAAAGCTTTTACTTAGTCATTAAGTTTTCTGAAGTTTTTCGAATAAAGTGTCCATGCCCTTGGACTCTTTCTTTTTACTACCTTTATTTTTGATGAAAGCAACTATAAAGATAATCACAATAAACCCGAGACTAATAAAAAAGCCTGGACGAATTTCTTTACTAAATAATGTTCCACTGACAGCAAGTAAAATGAATAGTACCCCAAGATAATATTTCATTTTTCCAACAAATCCAGGCTTTAATAGTCGGTTTGCGGACAAAAGAATAAATAACCAATTGTATAAGAGCATGAGCCCTGCTCCAGTGGTTACATATTCGTAAATACTATCAGGCATTAAAAGTGAAAAGATAATTGAAGTAAGTAGACCGGATGCTGTTAAAATAAAGGCAGGTAATGGTACCTTTAATTTACCTTTTTTTGAAAAGATCTTTGGGGCATCCCCATCTTCTGACAAGTTCACTAAAATACTCGTTACCCCATATAAAGCAGCCACCATTGTGGAGAATCCGCCGATAATCAATGCCCCATTAAAAATATCAGCGACTAATGGAATATGGTAATTATCTAATGCAACTACAAATGTACTTTCTTCACCTGTAAAGACCTTCCATGACACGAGCATCACAGCAAGACCAACGGAAGCTAAATAAATGATGGTTAGAAGAAGAAGCATCACCTTTCCAGCTTTTGGTGCTTCACTCTTGTCCTTAAGCTGGGTTGCCATTAACCCCATTACCTCAATCCCACCGAAGGCATAAAACGCAAAAATCAAGGCCGACCAGAGCCCCATTATTCCTTTCGGGAAGTACTCAGCTGGCAATTGAGGATCCCTTGTTCCATCGATAGCACCCGTTACTGCCAATACCGCAATCACAATGAACATTAGGATTGCCGATATTTTAATGAGAGCAAAGACATTCTCTAATTTGTTAATCCCACTTGTACCAATCAACAATACAGCTAAACCTAACACACCATAGATGGCAGCAAAGACCCATAAAGGGGTTCCAGGAAACCAAAACTTCGTAAAAATAGACAATGCAGTAAGCTGACTTCCCATGATAAGCATTTCGGCACTCCAGTAAATCCAGCCTATACTAAAGCCCGCCCATCTTCCGAATGCTTGTTTTGCGTAAGTACGAAACGCCCCTTTTTCAGCTTTTTTTGCAGTAAGTTTAGCTAATCCATCATAGACAAAATAAGTACCAATTGCAGCCATAATAAATAGAATCAACACAGAGGGGCCAGCTGTTCGAATCGCAATGCTGGACCCTAGAAAAAATCCTGTGCCTATAGTACAGCCAACTCCAAAAAGGGAAAGTTGCCACCATTTTATTTTTTTCTCACTTTTTCCTTTAGCCATATCCCCTCTACCTCTTTACCTTCTGGAATAATGAATCTGTCCGAACCCGCTTGGGCGGTTTTATAAAAAATAAAACAAGAACGGTTGCTACAGCCGAAATTCCAGCTACCGAGAAAAACAAGATATCATGTGAAAGCTTCATTAAAATGGCAAAAACGGGGGGACCGACAGCAACTCCAATAAATCGCGCACTACTGTAAATAGAGGTAATTGTACCTCTTTCATCTTTCTCAGTACCATTCGTAATGAGTGCATCCAAACTGGGAAGTGCAACCCCGATACCTATTCCGCAAATGACAAGGGCAGCTATGAAAATGTACAAGTTTTCCGTGTAACAAATTCCAAAAACAGCTATAGTAGCTGCCAAAATCCCCGAAAAAATAATCCATTTGATTGTATTTTTATCATCACCAAGCTTTTTTCCAGTGATATATGAAGATAAGCAAAGTGCACCGAGGGGAATTGCAAGGATAAGACCTTTAATAATTCCACCAATCCCGTACTTATCCTCCAAAATGGACGATAAGAAAAAGAGCATCCCAAAAAGAATATAGAAACAAATGGCCCCCACGATAAATATTGAAATCAACCATCGCCCCTCTTCCTTGAGGGTGCGTTTGATTTTCTTAAGAAAAAAAGAAAAACTTGATGTATCCACTTCATTATTTTTTGGAGTTTTTATAAGAAATTGAATCAACAGAATAGAAATTAAGCAAAAAATGGGAAAAGCAAAAAAAGGCATATACCAAATCAAAGCTGCAAGTATTGCACCTAAAATGGGACTAAGTACCTTTCCAAATGTATTAGATGTTTCAATTAAACCGAGTCCAGTATTCACATCTTTTTCACTTTTGCACATATCACCTACTAGAGGCAGAACAATTGGGGAAGCACCAGCGGCTCCAACACCTTGTAAAAATCTGCCAATTAAGATGAACAAATATGGACTTTCAAATAGCCAGGATGCTAGTCCAGAAATTAATCCCCCTATTCCTGCAATAATTAAACTTGGTATTATGACTTTTTTTCTTCCGATTCGATCGGAGAGAAAACCAGCAATTGGGATTAAGATAATAGCTACAATCGAATAGATCGTTATGATTAAACTGGATTGAAATGATGTAATACCAATTTCTTTTTCCATAATCGGCAAAATGGGAATTAGCATAGAATTACCTAAGGTCATGACTAATGGGATGGATGCTAGTGAGAGCACTCCCCATTTCTCCGTTTTATTCATTTCTCCTATCTCCTTCGGAATTCTAATATTTATATCAAGATTAACCTATCCTTAAACCTCTCTTACTATGCATGGTGGATACTAAACGCTAGGATAAAAAAACCCACTAAAAGTGGGTTTCTTAACTAAATTATGTCTTGTCCATTTACAGCTGGTTATAAAGAATAAATTACCTTAAATCAGTGCTTTAATTCCCTGATAGCTAAAATAAACACCAAATAGGATTAAAGATGCTCCCGAAATTACAGAGATTGCAATTAGGGTTTTTACATTTAATAACTTTCTAAAACCGGTGGTAAGGGCCGCAACAAGGATATCCCAGAAAGTTAGCCCGAGGAAGATCATACTGCTATATATCAAAAGTAACTCTGTTCCATTTGTCTGGGCCGTTTTTGCCAATACAGATCCATATATCCCCAACCAGAAGAGGATAGATAACGGACTAGAAATAGATAAGATAAACCCGGTCAAAAAACATTTAAACAATGAATCCTTTGCCCTTTGGTATGTTAATGAAATCGTATTTGCATTTTTAATGCTCTCAAATCCAGAATAAATAAGAATAAATCCTCCAAATAACCACAGAAAAATTTGTACAATAGGTATATCTAAAAATTGAACCATTCCCAAATAAACCATTAACATAAAAACTCCATCTGCCATCATCGAACCTACACCTACAATCCATGCATGCCAGAACCCATTCTTGATTCCTTTATCCAAACGTGCAGAATTTACCGGCCCGATAGGAGCTGCTAATGTAAAGCCTAAGATTATGTAACTTATTAAAATACCAACACTCAAATACATCACCTCTATCCGCTTAGGTCAACTTGTAAATTTTATGACAAGCAGTAGAAATACATGTCCAAAAATTTTATTTAAATAGACCTTAGAAAAAGAGGTTTCTTAGTTAAATATAAATAAGCAGAGCTATTCATAAGAATCACTCTGCTAATTTTTTTCTTTAGACTTGAAAAAGTTAACAATCACCTTGTTTATGAAGGTGTAGAGGTGGCGGAATTAACCAGCCTTTTTCTTTATTTAATCGAAGTACTTTCGCACCTAATGCTGCTTTTTGATTATGGAATTGTCCATACATCATCGCAACATCTTCTCTAATTGATTTACCAATCACCTGACTACATAATACGATACCTGCAGCAATATCCGCTGAAAGTGTAGCAGCAATTGCTGGATCTGGTACTCTTGCACCTACTGGAATGTCCTCTAAACAAGCTTCGGGCGGCTCTGGTGAAGCTGGTGGTAATCCAATACCATTTTCTTTTAGTAGTTCCTCCACCTGTTTTGTTTCCTGCTTGCCTAGATTGATCGCTTCAGCTAATAATTTTTTCAAATCATCGTCCCCAGCATGATTAATCAGGGTTTGATAACCTGAAATCATCGCATTTCCAACAAGTACTGAAGACCAGAGATCAAAAACCTCGCCGTAATGTAAAGGCTCTTCCTTTGGATTTCCACTTAAGATTCCCATTGTTGCCCTCCTTAAAATAGTTGAGATTTTATCCATGTACTGTGCACTCCTTTGTTAAGCACATGTTTAGGTTATCCATCACTTTATAATTTATTTATGACCTATTTTAAAATTTGCATTAACACTACTCTTGGGTTAATTACTAAAAAATGATATGATTAGTATCAGATACTAAAACTAGGTATAATAAATAAAGGAATAACATTCTTGATGTTCTTATGGAGGTAACTATGGAAGATTTAATTCAATTAGAAGGTAAAAATATTGTAGTTATGGGTGTGGCCAACGAAAGAAGTATTGCTTGGGGTGTTGCAGAATCCCTATATAAAGCTGGAGCAAAAGTAATTTATACATACCGTCTAGATCGTTCTCGCGAAAAGCTTGAAAGATTATTAGAAAAATACAATTATCCCGCAGAAATGATTGTTAGATGCGATGTGAACAGTGACGAAAGCATCACTCAAGCGTTTAATGAAATCGGTGAAAAAGTTGGAACAATTCACGGATTAGTTCACTCCGTTGCGTTTGCAAACGCAGATGACCTAAAAGGTGATTTTATTGATACATCCCGTGATGGATATGCATTTGCACAAGATACAAGTGCATATTCCTTAGTCGCTGCAGCCAAAGCAGCACGACCATATTTATCAGAAGATGCTTCAATCATCACGATGTCCTACTTAGGTGCTGTACGTGCATTGCCTGGATATAATGTAATGGGAGTTGCAAAAGCTGCACTTGAAGCGTGTGTAAGATACCTTACATTTGACCTTGGAAAAGATGGGATAAGAGTCAACGCAATTTCAGCTGGTCCCATTAGAACATTGGCTGCCAAAGGAGTACCAGGCTTTAATGATATTATGAAAATGATTGAAGAAAAAGCTCCATTAAAGAGGAACGTTACAAAAGAGGATGTTGGAAATATGTCCATTGCTATGCTAAGTAACCTTTCACGTGGAGTAACTGGTGAGGTTATTTATGTGGATTCAGGATATAATATCGTAGGTTAACATGAAATGCGCAAGGCGCTCGCACTTCGGATTATGACTTTGCCGGCAGTGCCTGAAGCCAGACAATAAAACGAGGGCGAACCATAATTATGGTTCGCCCTCTTTCCTTTAGAATTCTAAATCTACTCTTAACTCATCAACATACTCTCTCGAACCAGTTACGATTAAACGATCTCCTAGCAGAAGTTCTGTGTCACCATGTGGAACGATTGAGTCTTTACCTCTAAAAATACGCACAAAGATTACATCTCCAGTAAACGGGAAATTCCGTAACATTGTACCATCATAAAGACTATTGTTCATTTCGATCTGATACAAGGACTGCTCCTGGTTTGTCAAGATTGTCATGATACTTGGCGCCTCAATTAACGCACGGAGTAATGTATTGGTAGACATTAGTAATGAGAAGACATCTATATTAAGGTCTTTTAGCTCATCACCCAGCTCTCCTGATTCAATTCTTGCAATTACACGGTCTACTCCATTTTCCTTCGCGAATTTTGCAATTTCAGCATTCATTTCATCAGAACCCGACGTTACCACTAGAATATCTACATCAAATACATCGGAATCTTTTAATGTGTCTATCGAATAATCGGAGAGTTCAACAATATCAAACACTGAATCAGAATGTCTTTTATCTATTTTATCCTGCACAGTATGATATAAAGTTGTATCATATAGTTTCGAATTCAATTCTCGCGTTACTGGTAAGGTCATTTGGTTTGCACCAATAAACGCAACACGGATAACTGGTTCTTCGTCCACTTGTTTTGGAAAAAGCTTTTTAAATCCAATAGGTGAAACTATACTCGCAATTACTGCAACCAAGATTAATGCACCTGACATTCGGTCATCAATGATTCCCATCTTCTCCCCAACAGTTGCAGCAGCAATAACGAGGGATAACGTTGAAGTTAATAACGCACCTGCTCCTATCGTTGTTCTCCAATCATACCATCGCTTAATATAAAGAATCGGAAGCATTTTTGAAATGACTAATGCTAGAAATAACAAGGGAATGAGCAATAGAATCTTCGGATCTTGGAATAGTGCCCATAAATCAAGTTCTACCCCAATCATTACGAAAAAGATTGGAATTAAAAATCCATAACCAAATGAATCAAGCTTTTGGACCATTTCATGGTTGGGTGATAACAATGATACTAATACACCCGCTAAAAATGCTCCCAAAATATTTTCTGCACCAATTGTCTCTGAAAGGGCAACTAAAATCATAATTAACGCAAAAATGGCTCTTGTTCCAATTTGGATTGTTCCCTTTGACATCGTTTCTAGGAAGGAACGATTTTGGAACCTTTTTCCAACAAAATATAGGAGTATACCTGCACCGAACAAGATTAATAATAGCCACATATTGCTTTCTCCGCCACCATAAATCGAAGCAAAAACAGCAAGTAGAATCATTGTCACGAGGTCAGCCACAACTGCAACTAATAAAATAACCTGACCGATATTCGTTTTCATGATTTGGGCATCTTTGAGAGTTGGTACTACAACTCCTAATGATATAGTGGAAATGATTAATGTCATTAAAAATGCATTATCTGTAAACCCTGTCCACACAAATATGTATGATAATAGAAGTGATAAAATAAAAATTCCTGCAAAAACTATTACGGAAACTAAGAAAGTATTTGGAGCCTTTTTACCATTAGGAAGCTTTTGTCTCTTTTTCCCACCTGCAAAAGCAGTAAAGTCAATTTCAACTCCACTTAAAAACATTAAAAAAATAAATCCTAGTGTAGATAATGTTTCAAGCCACATATCTGGTTCGACGACATCGAAACCACTTTTTCCAATGATAATCCCCATGATAATTTCAGCTACAACGACAGGTATTGCCCGTAATTTAAACCTATGTAATAACAGTGGTGTCAAAAAGGCCACCACCATCACGATTACTAATGATGTTAATGAAGCACCATGTTCCATACTTTACCCCCTTGTGAATAGTATGTTTTAAACTAAATAACCCATAAAGAAAGTTGCTAATCCAAAATAAATTAAAATACTGATAATATCATTGATTGTGGTGATAAAAGGCCCTGACGCAACAGCCGGGTCAACCTTTAATCGATGCATAAGCAGTGGTACAAGTGCACCTGCAAGAGTCGCGACTATTAATGTAATTAAAATTGAAAAACCAACTAATAATCCAAGAAAGAAATCACCTTTCCACAAATAAACAACCAACATTATTACCGTTCCACAAACCGCACCAGTTATTACTCCTGTACCGGCTTCTCTCATGATCAATAGCCATTTATTTTCTTCCTCATCTTCACCAATCGCTATTCTCCGGACAGCAACAGCCAGGGCTTGTGTTCCGGTATTCCCCGCCATACCGGCAATTAAAGGAATAAAGACAGCTAATATAGCAACCTGATCAAGCGTGGCTTCAAATCGACCAATTAGGCTTGCCGTTAACATTCCAAGGAAAGATAAGATAATGAGCCACGGTAATCTCTTTTTCGCTGATGTTAAGATGTTTTTATCTGCTGAATCAACGTCTGAAATACCTGCAAGTTTTGAGTAATCATCAGAAGCTTCTTCATCCATAACATCGATAATATCATCTACTGTAATTATCCCCAATAAATGGTTTTGAAAGTCAACAACCGGAACAGCTAAGAAATTATAGTCTTTCATCCTCCGTGCAACTTCTTCCTGATCTTCACTAACAGACACGGAGACAACTCGGTCATTCATAATTTCACTAATCATTGTGTCATCATCAGTAACAAGTAAATCTCGAATTGAAATAACACCTACAAGGTGTTTTTCCTCGTCTATCACATAAATGTAATATATCGTTTCAGCACGAGGGGCTTCCTTTTTCAAAATATACATCGCTGATTTAACAGTTTGATTGGCATGTATCGCGATAAATTCGGTAGTCATAATACTACCCGCTGTGTATTCCTCATAATGAAGGAGCTGTTTAATCTCTCCTGCTGCTTCATCATCCATTATTGTTAAGTAGCTTGCGACCTGTTCTTTATCTAATTCATTTAATACGTCAACAGCATCGTCCGCATACATTTGAGAAAGCATATCTGCAACAAAGGTTGGTTCCATCTCTGATAGAAGTTCTTCATATTCATTCTCATCTATTTCAAGGTTTTCGAAAACCTCTGCCATTTCCTTAGGAGACAAAAAAAGATATACGCGCATTCTAGCATCTTTTGGTAATTTCGCATAGAATTTTGCTCTTTCATATGGATGTATATCTAAAAATACGGTCCGGAACTCGTCAATATTCTCATTTTCAAGAGCTGTAAGCAATTGATCATTTTCTAATTGCTGTTGCTCTTTTTCATTTACCTCTTGTTGTAACATGTAGTTCCCCCCTTACAACTGAAATAATAAAAAAAATTTACATACATTATCAGAAATGTAACATACGACCATTTACTTTTTGTGGCTATATGTATATCATTTTTTATTTAGTGATGTGCTATGTAAAGATTTGCAATCAACCAAAAATAAGCTAAGATAAAATTGGCTATATATGATAAAGTGGATATTGAATTATACCCTGTTTTCTATAATATAAAACTCGTGCCAGATTAGAAAGGATTTTTTTCTCCATGAATAAAGAAAATACTCCACAAAAAATTGATTATACATTGTTGTTTATTTTATTTCTAATGGCTATCGTTAGTGCCATTGCCATCCAAAGTGCACAGCCCTTTTTACCGGAAAAACTAAAAAATATCAATTTCGCTGCACAACAACTTCAATGGTATGTAATAGGAATTGTTGCGATTATTGGAACAATGGTTATAGATTTTGATCGATTTAAAATGATTTCCTGGTATTTATATGGATTCGGGATGGTGCTATTATTTGGTCTATTTGTTGAAAAATATGTTGTAGATATCCCTTTTGCTTCGAAAGTAAAGGGAGCAACAAGTTGGTACAACTTTGGTTTTGCAAGCTTCCAGCCCTCTGAATTAATGAAAATATTTATGATCATTGTGCTAAGTAAAATTATTTCAGATCATCGTGAAAATTATCCGATTAACACAGTAAAGGACGATCTTCTACTTATTGGAAAGATTTTATTAGCCTCTGCTCCTCCGATTGGTTTTTTAGTGTTACAACCTGACATGGGAATGACCATGGTTTTTATGTCAATCATTGCTACAATGCTACTCGTTGCTGGAATTAAATGGAGAATTATTTTCGCAGCCGTATTTACAGCTGTTTTTACAGTATCTGTAGGGGTTTTTCTATACTTTAACTTTCCTGATTTTTTCTTTAAGTATATTATAGAAGACTATCAGATGAGTCGATTTTATGGCTGGCTTGCTCCTTTTGATACTGCGGGTAATGAGGGACATCAATTAGTTCGTTCCTTACTTGCAATCGGTTCTGGCCAATTACACGGCAAAGGGTTCCAGGAATCTGAGGTTACGATTCCAGAAGGTCACACCGATTTTATTTTCGCTGTAGTAGCAGAGCAATTCGGATTTGTTGGAACAAGTATTATTATTTCTTTATTCTTCTTATTAATCTATCGAATGATTCATATAGCATTAGAAAGCCATGACCCATTCGGCAGTTATCTATGTGCAGGTGTAATTGGAATGATCACCTTCCAAGTATTCCAAAACATTGGAATGACGGTTGGAATTCTACCAATCACAGGGCTTCCGTTGCCGTTCATTAGTTACGGGGGGAGTTCCCTTGCAACCTATATGATTGCAATTGGGATTGTTCTAAATGTTCGTTCTAGAACAAAGAAATTCATGTTTGATTAACTTTAACTTAATGAAATAAAATCACGCCATTTTTCTTATAATAGTGAGAGTGGCGTGATTTTTTTTATGTTAATAACTAGAATCTAATATATACTGGCCAAAAGTGCAGAGAAGCGTTTATAGGAAGGTGTTTTAGGATGAAAATTGATGTTATTGGTGACATACATGGATGCTTTCAGGAATTTAAAGAATTAACAACAAAGCTAGGTTATTCCTGGGAAAGCGGGATTCCACTACATAATAGACGCAAATTAGCTTTTGTCGGTGATCTAACAGATCGTGGACCTCAGTCATTAAAAGTGATAAAAACAGTGTATCAGCTTGTTGTTCAAGAGAAGAAGGCATATTACGTGCCTGGTAACCACTGCAATAAACTGTATCGCTTTTTTATTGGGAATAAGGTTCAAACCACACATGGCTTGGAAACAACGGTTGCAGAATATGACGCATTATCCAAAAAGGAACAAGAGTCAATCCGTAATCAGTTTATTGAATTATACGACGCAGCCCCATGGTATGAGAGGTTAGATGGAGGAAAGCTAGTGATAGCTCACGCCGGAATTCGTGAGGATTACATCGGCCGCAATGATAAAAAAGTAAAAACCTTTGTATTATATGGAGATATTACGGGAAAGAACAACCCTGACGGAACCCCGGAAAGACGCGATTGGGCTAAGCATTATAAGGGATCTTCTTGGATAGTCTATGGGCACACACCTGTGAGAGAGCCAAGATGGGTGAATCATACCTTAAATATCGATACAGGTTGCGTGTTTGGAGGTAGTTTAACTGCTTTAAGGTATCCTGAAATGAAGACTGTAACTGTGCCTTCTACAATGCCTCTTGTTGAGGAGAAGTTTCGGGAGTTTGGGTAGGTGATGTTGGATTAAGGTTTGGAAACGAGCACGAAATGTGCGATACCTTTTTGGCTGGGTTCCTCGGCGATCGGGTACGATTCGATCGCTTACGTTACCCTTTTTGTTGTGGTTTCTCCGAGAACGAGTACGATTCGATCGCCTACGTTACCCTTTTGTCCGGGTTCCTCGACGATCGGGTACGATTCAATCGCTTGCGTTACCCTTCTATGTCGGTTTCTCCGAGAACGGGTACGATTCAATCGGTAACGTTACCCTTTTGTCCGGATCCCTTGACAATCGGCCTCGATTCAATCGCTTGCGTTACCACTTTGTTCGTATTTCTTTTAAAAACAGTACGCATCCTTCCTACACAAAAAGCGACCTCAAAAGGTCGCTTTTTCCAATAATCTTTTCATATCCTCGGGTAGTTCTGCCCGAAAGGATAACTCTTTCTTATCCATTGGATGCCAAAATGAAAGTTCCCTGCAATGGAGTGCTTGCCTGCGTATATCCGCTTTCTTCCCCCCATACAGATCATCTCCAACAATAGGATGACCAATATGAGATAGATGAACACGGATCTGATGGGTACGTCCCGTCTCTAGCTGCAACCACACATGCGTCCACTCACCAAACTCTTGAATAACTCGAAAATGAGTAACCGCCTTTTGTCCATCCTGCCGCACTTGACGCTCAATAATACTATCGTCCTTCCTACCGATTGGGGCATCAATCGACCCAGAATCCATATCCAATTTGCCGTGTACGATTGCTTCATATGCCCTTTTCAATCTTCCCGCCTTCTGTTGCTCAGATAATAGATGATGAATATGGCGGTGTTTAGCAACTACTAACAAACCTGATGTATCTCGATCAAGGCGATTAACTAAATGGACAGTCGTATTAAGACCTATAGACTGATAATAAAACAATAATGCATTGGCTAAACTGTCTGACCGATTTTCCCGTGAAGGGATTGATTGCTGATGTGGAGGTTTGTTCACTACCATTACATAAGGGTCCTCATACACAATCCGTAATGGTAGTTTATTAGGAAGTAATTCCATGCTCGCCTCTTCAGGTGGGAATACGACCTTCAAGACCTCACCTTCCGTTAAAAGGTGCCGAACTGTAACAGATGCTTCATTAATAAAGATACCGCCACCAGCAAACTTAATATCTGTAAGAGCTGTTTTCGAAATCTGCTGCTCCCTTAAAAACTCTCTAATTAATTTTCCCGTGTCCCGTGATGAGATTTTCCATTCTAATGTAAATTGAGCCACAATCCTTTTTTCCTTTCAAATTTGTCCATCCACGACTCGCTTCGACTATCGTTACTTTCTCTCCCTAGCTTACGATAAATTCATCATCGGTTTACTTTGTTCACCATGTTTCCTGTATCTCCTTTAGGAACACAGACTAACTAAGACACGTCCTTTGGCAATGTCTGTGTGTCCCACCTTGAGCCTTAGCACGTTCGTCGCTGAACACTCGCCTCCGAATTTCTGTCAATCCGAAATAAACGAATCACGAACTCTTTTCCAGAATGGGAAAGGTCGGAAGCGTGCAAAACGTACTTTTTCCGGAGCTACGCGGCATTGAATGGACTTGACATCCTTGTGTAAAAGGGTTAAATGGTCAATCGTGATATGAAAATCCACATCATTCACTGGTTTCATCACAATCGTATGGTGATTTGGTAAAATCAATGGCGAGCCAACAGTTCGGAATACCCGATTATTAATCGATGCCATTTCTGCAACCTGAATTGCCTCGATTGACGGATGTAATATAGCACCACCAAGCGCCTTATTATACGCAGTGCTTCCGGAAGGTGTGGAAATACACAACCCATCTCCACGAAATGTTTCAAAAAGCTGGCCCTTAATTTCAAGGTCCATTACGAGTGAGCCTTCCACACTTTTCACCGTACATTCATTCAATGCGAGATACCTTGACTCTCGCCCCCCATTAATATAACGAATATATACTTCAAGTAATGGATATTCAACCACTTGATAAGGGGTTTTTGCAATAGCAATCACGAGTTTTTCAATCTCTTCCGGAACCCAGTCGGCATAGAATCCAAGATGTCCAGTGTGTATGCCTACAAATGCTGTTTTATCTAAACGACTGCGGTAACGGTGAAAGGCATATAATAGTGTTCCATCTCCTCCGACAGTAACTACAATATCTGGTTGGTCCTCATCATAAGTAAGCCCGAAGTCCATTAAATACGTTTTAATCTTATGCATTAATGTATTCGAGTTCGAGTCACCCCTCGAAGTTACAGCAAATTTCATATTTTACACCCTATCTATTATGATTTTTCCCGCATTAACGGGCAGTAAAATTTTGTTTAAAACAACTTTAGTAGGCATGTAATCACTGCCCGTAAATGCCCGATAAAGTTAACGAAGACTAAGAACGCCACGTCCTGTGGCACCGTCTTCGTGACCCACATCATGTGGGCCTCAACTAACAATCAGAGGGGGCTGAAGCATCCCCCTCTGATTGAAGTTTCACTTTATCAGAGTCATTACCTTCAGCTTTTCTAGAAAATATAACTTGTGCTTCTTGAATTTCGCCACGGATCTTAGACATCTCCTCATCAAGCTGAAATGCAGCCTCTGCAGCACGTTGCAGTCGATTCTCAATCTCTTGCGGGAATCTGCCCTTATATTTGTAATTTAAGGAGTGTTCGATGGTTGCCCAAAAGTTCATTGCAAGTGTGCGTACTTGTATTTCTACAAGAATCTTCTTTTCTCCATTAATAGTTTGCACTGGGTATTTGATTACAAGATGATAGGAACGATAACCACTTTCTTTCTTTTGGGAGATATAGTCTCGTTCTTCAATGATTTCAAAATCTTTTCGCATCTTTAAAATTTCAACGACCCTTTTAATATCGTCCACAAATTGGCACATCATTCTTAGACCTGCAATGTCTTGCATCTCTTCTTCAATATTATCGAGTGATATATTTTTCTTAGCAGCTTTATCTAGAATACTAGGGATTGGCTTTACTCTTCCTGTTACAAATTCTATTGGGGAATGGGTCCCTTGCATTTCGAATTGAGTTCTCATTCCTTTTAGCTTAACCTTTAGTTCATCAACAGCTTGCTTATATGGAGCCAAAAAAAGATCCCAGTCTTTACTCATAATAGCCCCCCCTGTTTTTCTAAGCTATAACAATCAAAATGTTTTTTCAACAAGCTCGACCATTTCATTTCCATAGTTGGTGTTACCTTCAATGTTTTGTAACAGGTATTCCAATTCAGGGATGATATCGATAAGTTCGAGTTCATTCTCTTCAAGGTGTAAAATAACTTTTTGTTTTTCTGATATAACATTTTTAAGGGACGGCCATATTGATGATGGCAAGCTCACATATATAAATTCTTTTTCATTTTCAAGTTTGTAGATAAATGCTAACGAGTCAGAATCCACAAGCATTTGTCCACTAGACTGTAAACCAGTTGTGTCAAAATTTGGTTTTTCCGCAATTAGCTCTAATTGGTTGTTAGAGGTTTTCATTTCACTAATCTCAATACGTTTCTGCATTAGTAAGCTCCTTTTTCTCTTTTCAAAATCCAAACTTATTTTATCATATGTACAGCCATTCTTTAAAGAATTGCTATCCAAATCCTAAAAAAGATACACCATAATGATATAATAAAAAAAACTAATACAAAGGACAGGTTGAAATTATGTCACAAGAGCTTGAAATTGAGTTTAAAAATATTCTAGAGGAAGTTGAATACCGTCAATTGTTAACTGCATTCTCAATTAGTGAGGACAGAAAAATAATCCAAGAAAATTTTTATTTTGATACCCCTGAATTTTCATTAAAGGGTGTGGGGGCTGCCCTCCGTATTCGTAAAAAGAATGGAATATGTACTCTTACATTAAAACAGCCTGTTAAACGTGGTTTGCTTGAGACACATCAAGTACTAAGCAAGGAAGAAGCCGAGCAAATGCTTAATGGTGGAAACATCATTGAAGGCGAAGTCACGTCTATCATAAAAGGATTATCAATCGAACCTCTGGACGTTCTTTTTTTTGGCTCCCTTAAAACGAAACGAGCAGAAGTCGAATACAAAAATGGTTTACTTGTGCTGGATAAGAGTTACTATTTAAATAAAATTGATTTCGAGGTAGAATATGAAGTAACTGATGAAGTTAGCGGAAAAGTAGTATTTAAAGAGTTACTCGAACAATACAAGATCCCTATTCGGAAAACAGACAATAAAATTCTGAGGTTTTATAATCGAAAGAAACAAATTCTACTAGGAGAGGAACTCACTTGAAAATAGATTTTAAAGTAATGATGGAGCTTCAGGCTTTGCGTAACGTTTCGACATCCGATACACCGACTACTAGTAATGATGGTTCCTTATTTAAGGACATGATGTTACAGCTTATGTCTAATGCAACTAGTTCATCAACTGAAAGTATACGATCGAAGGTTAATCCTTCATCTTTAAATATCAATAATCATTATCTGCCTCTTACAATTTCGAACCCTGGACCTACGTCTATTCCGAACTCTTTTGATGAAATGATACAGAATGCGGCACAAAAATACAATGTGGATGCACGATTAATAAGCTCTGTGATTAAGCATGAGTCTAATTTTAATCCAAATGCGAAAAGCCATGCTGGAGCTACTGGCCTCATGCAATTGATGCCCGCAACAGCGAGAGGTCTAGGGGTAACCAACCTAACTGATCCTATGCAAAATATTGAAGGGGGTACAAAATATCTCCGAAATATGCTAGACCGTTATAATGGAAATGTTTCACTTGCCCTTGCAGCCTATAATGCAGGACCAGGTAATGTTGATAAGTATGGGGGAATTCCGCCATTTAAAGAAACACAAAACTATGTTAGAAAAGTAACAGAAACCTATATTGGATAAACATTGTTCTCCTGGACTAAAACAGGAGAACTTTTATTTTATAAGCGATTTAAACACTATTCCATAAATTTCATTCGCTCGAAAGTGCGCTTTATTTGAGTTAAATCTCATCCATTGATAAAATGTTAGTACACTTAACATATGATAGAAACTCCTTACGAGTAGAAAGGGGTAAGGTCTTGAAACATTCTGAAAATATGGGCTTCAATCAAACATCTAGCAATCGTCCGTTAGAGATCTATATGTTTATTGATCCATTGTGTCCTGATTGTTGGGCACTTGAGCCCATTTTAAAAAAGCTAACAATTGAATATGGAAAGTATTTTACAATTCGCCATATTTTAAGTGGCCGCCTTGCTTCCTTAAATATACAAAAGAAAAATAAACCTGCAGACATGGCTCAGGTTTGGGAGCGCACTGCTAGTAGGTCAGGAATGTCTTGTGATGGTAGTTTATGGCTTGAAAATCCGATTTCAGCTCCACATTCTGTATCGATTGCGATTAAAGCGGCTGAGCTGCAAGGAAAAAGAGCTGGTATACGTTTTTTACGAAAACTCCAGGAAAATCTCTTCCTTGAAAAACGTGACATTTCTGATATAGATGTATTAATGTCTTGCGCAGATGAAGTCGGACTTGATGTAAATGAATTTAAGAATGATCTTCATTCATCAAGTGCTGCCAAAGCATTCCAATGTGACTTGAAGATCACATCTGAAATGGAAGTGGATGAAATCCCTACTCTCGTTTTCTTTAATGAAAACATTGAAGAAGAAGGTTTGAAAATTACGGGGTGTTATCCATATGAAATGTACGTCCATATCATTTACGATATGCTTGGTGAAAAAATCGAACCAACCCCAGCACCTCCATTAGAAGATTTCTTGAAATACTTTAAATTTGTTGCTTCAAAAGAAATTTCAGTTTTATACGACTTGCCTATACCAGAGGTCGAACGGGAAATGAAAAAGCTTATCCTTAAGCAGAAAGTAGAGCAAGTTCCTGTTAAGTACGGAACCTTCTGGAGATATATTGACTAAACGTTCAAGCGACTGTAAGAGGAGCATTGCCTAACAACAGCCACGTCCTGTGGCAAATGTCGATGTCAACACATCGAAAAGCTTTGCACTTTCTTCGCGTGTGAATATGCTCCTAAAGTTTCTTGTCCTGTGTAAGTACAACAAGCATAAGGCGAGAAGATTGTTCTTTGACCTTCTTGTTTGATTGGCTAGTGACCTTGAGGGGCTAGGCGGTGGAACAAGATTATTGAATAACAAAAAAGACTTGGTCGTTTGACCAAGTCTTTTTTTCTATTTCAATAAAGGGGATGGGAGAAATCTCACTTCAAACAAAGGGGTGTTGTTTGTGTGATTACTTCTTGAATACATAATAGCAAGATTGATAACCATTTTCAACTATTTGTACATTTTTTCACAAAGTTGTCAAATTCCCTATTCTTAAAACGCATGCTTGGACATAGATATTTAAATAGATACTTACATTCACTTGTAAGGAGGGCGTGTCTATGAGGAAAATTGGGCTGATTATCGGGGTGGTTATGATTATCCTCACCTTTGGACTAAACATATTAGGATTGATGAAATTAATTCCCCTTTACATTACGACCCCTCTTTTATTTCTATCATTACTCGTGACACTTGTTATTTATAATCACCGAAATCGATTTAGGGGTTTTCATTAATTTTGCAAATAAGAGGGCATCCAATAATGGATGCCCTTCCTCTTTATTGTCTAGCTCCAGGCCCATCAGCTCGAATCATAAGCCGATCAGCTGAACCTTTCGCATTACTTATTGCTTTTCTAATAATTTTTCCATTTCAGTTAGGGTTGCTTCGAATACTTTACATGCTTCTTTAATCGGCTCCGCTGAATTCATGTCTACACCTGCATTTTTAAGTACCTCAATAGGATAATTGGAGCTTCCCGCTTTAAGGAAATTGTTAATATATCGTTCAACAGCAGGGTTACCCTCTTCTAGGATTTGCTTGCTTAAAGCTGTTGCAGCACTATAGCCTGTTGCATACTGATATACGTAATAGTTATAGTAGAAATGCGGAATTCGAGACCACTCTAAGCCGATTTCCTCATCTACCACAATATTTGTACCAAAGTATTTCTTGTTTAACTCATAGTACATTTCAGTAAACAGATCTGGTGTTAATGCTACTCCCTCTTGGGCTTTCATGTGAATCATATGTTCAAATTCTGCGAACATCGTCTGACGGAATACAGTTCCTCTAAAGCCTTCAAGCTGATGATTTAAAAGATATAATCTCTTTTGGTCATCGTCAATCGTTTTTAATAAGTAATCTCCTAACAGTGCCTCATTACAAGTAGACGCAACCTCTGCTACAAAGATCGAATAATTACCATATGTGTATGGTTGATTGTTTCTTGTGTAGTAACTGTGTACCGAGTGACCAAATTCATGAGCTAACGTGAACAGATTATTCACATTGTCCTGCCAGTTCATAAGGATATATGGATTTGTACCATATGCACCAGATGAATACGCTCCGCTTCGCTTTCCTTTGTTTTCTTGAACATCAACCCATCGATTATCAAAGCCCTCTTTTAGAACATTAATATAATCCTCACCTAGTGGAGCAAGCCCTTTAAGTATATAATCCTTTGCTTCCTCATAAGAAACTTCCATTTTTACGTCTTTGACTAATGGTGTGTAGAGGTCATACATATGCAACTCATCTACCCCTAACGCTTTTTTACGTAAGTCAACGTACCTATGTAAAAGAGGCAGATTTTCATTAATGGTATTTACTAGATTATCATATACCGTTTCTGGAATATTATTGCTGCTTAGGGCTGCTTCGCGGGCTGATTTATAATTACGAATTCGGGCATTAAAATTATCCTTCTTTACAGTACCACTTAATGTGCTACCAAAGGTATTTTTAAATTTACCGTACGTATCATATACCGCTTTAAAAGCTTCTTCTCTCACACGTGGGTCTGAGCTTTCCAGGAATCGAATATAACGACCATGTGTGATTTCTACCTCTTCACCGTTCTCATCTTTAATAGTCGGGAACGTTAGGTCAGCATTATTTAGCATCCCAAATGTGTTGCTTGAAGAATCCATTACTTCATAAGCTTGTGCAAGCAAGGCTTCTTCTTTTGCAGATAATACATGTGGTCGTTCACGATTAATATCATTTAATGCATGCTCGTATACCTTCAACTCTTCTTTTTCCGCTAAAAAGGATTTTATTTTATCTTCATCGACTGATAATATTTCCGGCACGATAAATGCGAGCGCACTTCCTACCTGTGTATACAAATTAGTTGCACGATCATATAAACCTTGATAAAACGAATTTGATGTATCTTGGTCATTACGCATATGTGCATATGTATAGAGTTTTCCCATTCGTAAGGAAATTGCATCTTGATAAGCTAAGGCTTCATACAGCTGATCCGCAGATTCGCCGAGTTTTCCTTGGAATGCTTCAATTCCAGGGATCATCTCTTTTATTTCTTGAAATTCTTTTTCCCAATCTACGTCAGATGCAAAAATATCTTCTAATCTCCAAGTATCCTGTTCAGCAATCTCATTACGATTCGGGAGCTTCTTTACAGTTGATTGTTCAGCCATTTTATAAACCTCCTAATTCCTATTCTTTAAAATGTATTCGATATCCTATTGACTATCTCCTTTTTTATTAGAAAAAGTTTAAGTTTTTTGAATTCAGTCATCCACCAATATTAGGTTTTACCATTCCAACTTCTTCATTCTTTCCAACACTTTCCAATCTTTTGGTAAGGGCTACATCCATATTATAGGCTTCCTCCAAATTAACGGGTATTTGGAATTCTCTTACTTTTTGATATTTTGTCTGTGTAAGTTTTTTTAGTTGCCCTGCTTTCACAAGCAAATCCAGGTATTCCTCCACAGCAAGAGAATATTGGGTATGAAAAATCAATGGTAGATGTCTGATTGTAATGTTATTTGAAGCAATTTGCTTCGATATCACCTCCATTGCCTTTGAAAAAAAGAATGTATCCCCTACTTGCAGTGGAAGCAATAAATCTAACACCGTCCACATTTGCCATATCATTGGTGGTGTATGGAACCAGTAGGCAGAGCGGACAGGCAAACCAGCTTCAGCTGGCAGGTGGGCTGGAGGTATTCGGTTTTGATAGAGAGATGATAATAATGATGCGATTTGATTAGATGAATAAACAGAGTAGCTTGCTCTCCATTTATACTTTTTTCTTACCCACAAACTTTGATAGGTAAACGTTGGTTGGTTGGGGGCTAGTAATTTTGGAAAGGTATGCACATTTTCTTTATGGAATTGAATGGTACAAAAGGTTTCACTAGTTGTAAAAGGTTGAAGGTTTGAGAGTTTTACAAAGGTAGAGGTATCTGGGCAATAATAAAGTATGCTAGGTTGGAATGGTTGATTGAAAGAGGTTGCAAAAAGCCATTGAAATGGTGAGAGTCGAACTGAGTAGGTTGACTGTCGTTTAAACCATTTTGCTCCTAAGATCCAAATTGGTACAATACCTTTGTTCCTATAAGAGTCTGATCTTTTCTTAAACAAAGGGTAATCAATTTGGGAGCACTGGTACTCGATTGCATACTGTTTGTCTTCTGTGGTCACTAAAAGGTCAGGGCGTTGCGAGATTTCATCTAAATAAGGCTCTAACTGGACCTTATATCCTTGTCCTTGAATCCAACAATAGAGCTGTCGTTTGCCTTCGAGATGGTACTCAGATTCCGGCTCAGTTTTAACACTGCATTCTGCTCCTCTTAGATGTGCGAAATGATGTGTTTTCTTCATTCCCGCTTTTAACAGAACCTTACTTTGACATGCCGGACAAAGAAAGCTTTCATTGCTACGAAGTTCAAGTAAATCAGAGCGCTTCCATTTTTCCACTAACGAAATATATTCACCATTTTCACGTAACGCAACAAACACTCACGTCATCTCCTTACTTCTAATTTACTGCTACTTAAAAATAGCACAGATAACCGTGCATGTACAATTACAAAATTTCGAATTTTTCACACAAAAAAGCCGATTCCAAAAAATGAAATCGACTTTTACTTATAGTGAGAAGTATTTAACCATCTCAGTTAATGCATTCTCATTAATTATCTTTTTACCATACTCTTCAATTCTATGAACAGAAAGTGCTGACTCATTCCCATACTCTAAGACTATGCTGAGCATATTCTCGAGTTCATCCTCTGTATAGAGTTCCTCATTAAATTCAATAAATAAATAGTACTTATTTTCAAACGAGTACAAGGAATTATTCAATCCATTTAGTTGAATCCGGTGTGCAAGAGAAATAACATCTTCAAAATCATTAAATCGAATTAGAAATTGGAAGTTTTCTTCCTCAAATTCCTCGACAAAATCATTTTCCTCATACTTAGAATGAAATTGCTGATCAAGTAAAGATTCAATCTTTTCGTCTACTGGAATCTTATCGTCACCAACAGGTAGTTCATATTTATTCCCATCTTTTGATAGTTGTGCGCGTGTTACAAGTACCTCTAACCCTTTTTCTAACGCCTGGACTTGGATCCATAGTGGACCATCTATCGTGAATTCTTCTTCTTGATGAATTTCATCCATCATTTCCCAGAAGAGCTCTTCGCTTCGTTCCCGGTTATACCATATTTCTTCACGTTCAAATCCGCGTTGCTCTATGTCATTATATGAAATGTAGAATTTAACAGTATGTTCGTTTATTCTTTCGATTTCCATTACAGAACCTCTCCCTTCTTGCTCAGATTTTGAAGGGACGTTATACCCCCGAGCCAGATGCTCTTTAAATGTGAGTTCAAAAGGAGGATGAAAAGGACCGAGAAGTTCGAGGCGGCGCATCTTTGAGTACCGGAACGTATGCAACTAATACGTGAGGAACAAAAAAAGCAAGCCAACGAAGAAATTCGATGTGTCATTTTCACCTGACTTTTTGAACAACCACTTTTATTCACTTTTCCCATTATGGCTGTAGAATAACCTATCTTAAAGAAAAAAGTCTATATCTTGTACTTTATTTTATGTTAAAAGATATGAGAATGGAAATAAAAAAGAGTAATTTGTAAAAAACAGTGATTTTGCCCGGTTTTCATTCAAATTTATTTTGAATGCGGTTAAGTTTTTCGGGATGTTACTGTTTTACGTACCATTATAATACGAAACACAAAAGAAAACGAGAAATATGTCCTAATAAATTTTAGAAAAGTACAAGGCGAGCAGCATTTGAATAGTGATGGCAGAAGGTGTTATTTATCTGCCGAAGCAACTGGCTTAGACCAAAGAGCCGAATGGCGCCTGTAGCTAGAAAAAAATAAAAAAACTTCTACAGGAGTAGAAGTTTCTTGTTGTTAGTTTACTAAGCGTTGTGCTTCTTTTAATTGGAAGGTACGAACTTTTCTTGGTAAAAATCTGCGAATTTCGTCCTCATTGTATCCAACCTGAAGTCTCTTCTCATCGATGATAATTGGTCGGCGAAGAAGACCAGGGTTTTCTTGAATTAATTTATATAAATCTTGAAGAGGCATTGTCTCAAGATTTACATTTAATTTTTGGAATACTTTAGAACGAGTTGAGATGATCTCATCTGTTCCATCTTCCGTCATACGTAAAATTTCTTTAATCTCTTCGATTGAAAGAGAATCAGAAATAATGTTTCTTTCTTGATATGGAATTTGATTTTCCTCTAACCATGACTTCGCTTTACGGCATGAAGTACAGCTTGGAGAAGTATAAAGAGTAACCATTAACTTATCACTCCCTTAAAAAGTAGATTATTACTTAACAATCAGCATGATTGGTCATGGAGTTTATGCTAAATTAAAATTAATTTAATTAAGTAATTTCTTTAATTATTATACCTTAAATTTTCTGAGAAAGATAGACAATTTTAAAGAAAACTTTTGCTTAATTAACATGTTGATTCACAGTCGTTTCTCTAATAAAGGCAATTGGAAATACAGCCCCAATTGCTTAATAGTTTACACATCTCTTAGGATATCACGATTATCATTCTTATTGTTAAATGATAATACTTCATTAACATCTTGGTAGGAATCTCCATAAAATTCTTTATCTTTGTACGTGTGAATCTCATCGTACGTTTTTCTCATCGCTTTGTAAATAAGTTCTTCCGACTCGTTAGTTGGAGACCAGTATAGTATTTCCATTTGATTAGACTCATTTGTTGCTAACGATTTACGTTCATAACCAATTGAAGTTGCGTGTTCGAAACCTTCTCTCTTATAGAACTTTAACCTTTTTTCAGTATCTGAGTCTTCATAGTTCACGGGTTCGACCTCTAGAATAATGGGTTTTCCTTTTTTCTTTAATTTTTCAAGAAGTTTATGGCCAAGCCCTTGTCCACGCGATTCTTTTGAAACGAAGAGATAGTCGATAAAAATAAAATGATCAAGTTCAACATACATGAGGACATGATAGGGTCCTTCATCTTTATGATAAATATCTCCTTTTTCTTTCAAGAGGGTTTCCATATGCTCTTTTGACTTCATTTCTTCAATTGGAAAATATTGATTTAGTTTCTCATACCAGTTCATACATCTGCTCCTTGTACTTTGATAGGACTTTCTTAGTGTATGCAATGTTTTTGTTTTGTTTCTAAATTTAGATATTCCCTCTTTCTTTAAAACTAAACTTGGAATAGAATAGAAGTAAAGAAGCGTTTTCATTAAGGGGGATATTCATGGCAAGCTACATAATGGATTTAGGTCTAATTGCTATTTTAGTCATTGGTATTACTGCTTTGATGGGTGTTATCGCAAATGGCGTTGGGGAAAATGTTTTTGGAGGTAAATCCGGCTCTAATATAGTAACACGTGATCTAAATGTAAAAGCTGGTTGGAAAAACGTTGGTGGACGGAAAAAATAAATATGATAAGCTGGCACATTGAGTCGTGCCAGCTTTTTTATGGCGTATAATCTACACCTTTTGTGTAGCTATTCCCAGCGTTCCATAGTAGGAATTCATGAATACCTTGGTCTTGCAATCCTTTTATTTGGGCTTCAATTTCATCTTTTCCATAAACAGTATAATTACCTTTTCCAAGCCAGCTTGCTGTGAAATCTTGGAGCCAAGGTCTTGAAACAGGTCTATTTTTAATTTGATTTAGCTTATGATTTTCAACTTTTGCATATTCAGATACCAATCGATACGGCTCTAAGTCTGGGCGGGGAATTCCAAAATAAGACGTCCAATGACTCGGGTAAATCATGGATGAGATGACATCAACATGCTCAGATATTTTCGAAAAATTTTGACCAATACCTGGTGCTTCAGGTAATGTTGCGGTGTACCCAAAAATATCTACAGAAACCTTCACATTATATGGCTCTAATTTTTCTTTTGCATATGCCACAAAATCGGTAACAGCGGCGACTCTCTTTTGTACATTATCAAGCTCCACTTTTTCATATTCACCCATACTATAGGTTAAAGAACTATCTCGTCTTTCAAACCCTTCAGGAAAGCGAACATAATCAAATTGTATCTCTTGAAATCCAAGCTTTGCTGCTTCAATTGCGATTCCTACATTATGATCCCAAACTTCTTTTAAAAATGGATTTACAAAAGCTTCTCCGCGCCCATTTTTCCATACTTTATCCCCATCTTTAAACGATAATTCTGGACGTTGCTGTGCTAATACAGAGTCCTTAAATACAACAACCCTTGCGATTGGGTAAATCTGCTTTTCTTCTAGTTTTTTAAGCATTGCTGTTGGGTCTTTGATATAATCCTTACTAATATTCTGATGTTTTGAGCCTTTTGGGGGTACGTAGGTTAAATATCCAAAGTCGTCTTTAACATCAATAACCATAGCATTGAGGTCCGTATTCTCGATTAATTGGACAAGTTGTGAAAAACGATCACCACCGGCAGAATGGGCTGTTACGTATACCCCTCTTATGGCATCAGGATATTCAAATTGAAAGCCAGAATTAAATTCAAAACGCGAAACTAACTCAGGTAATTCCTTTTTTGGCATAACCAATTTACTCGTTGGATGTGAGTCCATAGCAAAACTTTTATTTTCTGCAGAGCTTGTTTGAGTAACAAAGAAAGTACCGAATACAACGATAATCATTGCCCCAACTAAAGATATAATCTTTTTCATCAAAGCTTCCTCCTTCCTTCCAATCTTCTATAGTCATTTTAAATGAACTTTCCAGAAAATAATACAAATTTAGACAAAATTCTTAGTGAATAAGGTATTTATTCAATTGTATGAGCAGTTTTGTCTATATATTTTAGTGTTCTTATAAACCTTACTGATATTAGTGGTAAATCTGCTCAAACAAAAAAATGGCCCTTCTATTAGGCCATTTAACTGTAATGCGATTTATATTCTTGAAATTCTTTTTCCGAGCAAGAAACGAGATGCCCGGGGCGAATCTCACGTAGTTTGACTTCTTCATTATCTGAGTATCCATGTTCTTTCGGATCATATATAATTCTTTTTCGATTGCGTTCATAGTTCGGATCTGGCAATGGAATTGCTGATAACAAAGATTTTGTGTAGGGATGAATAGGGTTTGAATAGAGATCGTTAGCATCGGCAAGTTCCACAATTTTTCCGAAGTACATAACACCAATTCTGTCACTGATATATTTTACCATTGACAAATCATGGGCAATAAATAAGTAAGTCAAGCCTTTCTCTTCTTGAAGTTTTTTCATTAAGTTTACAACTTGAGCTTGAATGGAAACATCTAATGCAGAAATCGGTTCATCAGCAATAATAAAATCTGGCTTTACCGCAAGGGCACGCGCAATACCAATCCGTTGGCGTTGTCCTCCAGAGAATTCATGTGGATATCGATTCGCATGCTCACGGTTTAGCCCTACTGTTTCAAGTAACGTATAAACCTGTTCCATACGTTCGGCATTATTTTTTGCGAGCCCATGAATATCGATTCCTTCTGCGATGATATCCGCTACGGTCATTCTTGGATTTAGTGAAGCATATGGATCTTGAAAAATCATTTGCATTTTTCGGTTAAACTTTTTCAATTCTTTACGCGATTTTCTTCCATGAACATTCTCTCCATTGAAAAGGACCTCTCCACCCGTGGCATTGTATAACCGTATTATGGTCCTTCCTGTGGTAGATTTACCACATCCAGACTCTCCAACCAGGCCAAGTGTTTCACCTTTGTAAATATCAAAGGTAATCCCATCAACAGCTTTCACCATATTTGGTTTATCAATATTAAAATATTGCTTTAAGTTTTTAATTTCTACCAATTTTTGTTTTTCAGCCATTTCATTCATCATCCTTTCCTAAGCTTATCGGATGAGAAATTTTTCATACGACGCTTGACTGCTTCAGGTGGTTCCACTTTAGGAGCATCAGGGTGTAGAAGCCAAGTCGCTGCATAATGTGTCTCAGAAATTTTAAACATTGGTGGTTCCTTTTCAAAGTCAATTTTCATTGCATAACGATTTCTTGGAGCAAATGCATCCCCTTTTGGAGGATTTGTAAGGTCAGGTGGTGAACCGGGAATTGCCATAAGCTCTGTTTTTTCATCACTATCTAAGCTTGGCATTGACGATAATAATCCCCAAGTATAAGGATGCTTAGGATTATAGAAAATTTCATCCACTGTACCAGTCTCAACGATTTTCCCAGCATACATTACCGCTACCCGATCGGCTACATTCGCAACCACACCTAAATCATGAGTGATAAAAATAATGGATGTTTCCATTTTTTTTTGGAGGTCCTTCATTAATTCTAAAATCTGCGCTTGTATCGTAACATCTAATGCTGTGGTAGGTTCGTCTGCAATCAATAATTTCGGATTTGAGGCTAACGCAATGGCAATCATCGCACGTTGCCTCATACCCCCACTAAATTCATGTGGATATTGATTGACTCTCTTCTCTGGGCTAGGGATTCCAACAAGACGAAGGAGTTCGATTGCACGGTCCTTTGCATTTCCCTTTGACATATTTTGATGTTTAATTAAAACCTCCATAATTTGCATACCAACCTTCATCGTTGGGTTAAGGGAGGTCATTGGGTCCTGAAAGATCATTCCGATATCCTTCCCACGAATCTTCTCCATTTCCTTGTTGGTTTTTGGAACAAGATCTTCACCATCAAAAAGAATTTGACCATTACTAATTTTTCCAGGTGGCATTGGAATAAGCTTCATGATTGTTTGTGAGGTTACACTTTTCCCTGACCCTGATTCGCCGACAATCGCAAGTGTTTCACCTTTATATAAATCAAAATTCACACCGCGAACCGCCTTTACTTCACCAGCATAGGTTTGAAAAGAGACTTCTAGGTCTTTTACTTCCAATAACTTTTCCATTTACTCACTCCCTTACTTGCGCAGCCTTGGGTCTAATGCGTCACGCATTCCATCTCCAATTACGTTAAAAGCAAAGATTGTGATACAGATTAAGGTAGCAGGGAAAAACAAGCGCCATGGATAATATTCAAATGCAGGTAGTCCCTCAGAGGCCATCGTTCCCCAGCTGGCAAGTGGAACTTGAACACCTAATCCAAGATAACTTAGAAAAGATTCAGTGAAAATGGCATTTGGGATTGTTAGCGTCATTGTTACCAAAATGGGGCCCATTGAATTAGGTATCAAATGTTTGAACATTATTCTTTTAACATCCGCTCCAAGCGTTTGTGCGGCAAGTACATATTCCTGATATTTTAATTGTAGAACTTGTCCCCTTACAATTCTTGCCATATTGATCCATCCAGTAATCGTCATTGCTAGTATCATTGTTCCTAACCCTTGCTCGAGAATAACCATAAGTAAAATAACTAAAAGCAAATATGGGACGCCGTATAGAATGTCAGCGACTCTCATCATGAATTCATCCACTTTACCGCCCATGTAACCTGATATGCCACCCCATAAAACACCAATCACAAGATCAATTATTGCAGCTGCTAGTCCTATAAATAAAGAGATTCTCGCACCTTCCCATGTCCTTGTGAACACATCTCTACCCAATTCATCTGTTCCAAACCAATGCACACTAGATGGTGCTTCATTCGCATGGGCAAGGTCTGTTGTCCGATAATCAAACTCAGTCATCATTGGCCCAAAAATCGCCATGAATAATAGTAGGACTAAGAGAACTATACCTACTATGGACAATTTATTTTTTTTGAATCTAGAGGTGACATCCTTCCAAAACGATAAACTTGGTTTTGAAATTTTTTCAGCCTCATTCTCATTTAATGTTGCTGGTGCAAACATTTCCTTTGGAATATTCTGCATAAGTTACTCTCCTTTCTTCGCACCAGATAGCTTAATGCGAGGATCAATAAATCCGTACAAAATATCAACAAGGAGAACAGAAATTAAGAGTAAGATACTATAAAAAACAGTAACTCCCATAATCACGGTGTAGTCGCGATTGGTTATACTCGTTACAAATTCGTCCCCTAATCCAGGTATTCCAAAGATTTTTTCGATAACAAAACTACCAGTTAAGATACCAGCAGTTAATGGCCCCATATAAGATACAACAGGCAACATTGCATTACGTATCGTATGCTTCATGGTGATTGTACCTTTCTTTAATCCTTTTGCTCGAGCTGTCTTTATGTAATCGTTACTTAGTACCTCAAGCATACTTGAACGTGTTAATCTGGCTATAAAGGCCATTGGTGAGGATGATAATGCAATTGCAGGTAATATAGTATGCATAAATGATTCCCACCTCGCAACTGGAAACAGGTCTAGCTTAATGGCGAATATATATTGTAAAACCGTAGCTAAAATAAAGCTTGGAACGGATATACCAAAAACCGCAATTATCATCGCAGAATAGTCTTGCCATTTGTTATGATAAAGTGCAGCAATCACACCTAGTACAACACCGAAAGCAATCGCAATAAGAATAGCCTCGATCCCTAAAAAGAGAGAAATTGGAAATCCATTATTAATGATTTCATTAACGGTCATTGCTTTATATTTAAAGGATGGGCCAAAATCCCATCTTGCCACATCATATAAATAGTCAAAATACTGCTTATACAATGGCTGATCTAAGCCGTAATGGGCATTAAGAGCTGCTTCAATCTCTGGAGGGACATCCTTCTCTTTCGTAAATGGACCTCCCGGAGCTGCTTGCATTAAGAAAAATGTGGCGGTAACAATCAAGATAAGCGAAACGATCATATAGATTAATCTCTTAATTATATATTTTGCCACTTCGTACACCTCCCATTGCAATCACATATGGTTTTCAAAAAGTAAGGTATATAGGCCAACTATATACCTTACTCTTTTGTTCTTATTGGTGATTTCCTAGTTTGCGATTACTCAAAATACGCCCATTTGTATTGAACATCTCCTAATGGAGAAATAACGACTCCTTTTAGGTTGTCATTTTGAACCCAGTTGTTTGTATAAAAGTATACTGGTGCAATTGGCATTTCATCGATTACCAATTGTTCAGCATCTTTTAATAGCCCAAGTCGCTTTTCTTTATCGGTTTCTTTTGCAGCTTGTGCTAAAAGATTATTAAATGTTTCATTTGTCCAGCCGGTATCATTATTTCCTTTTGGGACTGTAAAGATTTCAAGGAAGTTCACAGGATCGTTGAAATCAGCTAACCAACCAGCACGACCAATTTGGAAATTTCCTTGATCAATATTATCAAGATACACGTTCCATTCAGCATTATTAAGAGTGACTTCAATCCCCAAAGCCTTTCTCCACATATCTTGAATCGCTTGGGCAACCTTTTGATGGCCTTCTGAGGTATTATAGGATAAAGCAATCTCTGGAAGTTCAGAAACGTCTGATAACCCAAGTTCATCTAAAGCTTTTTGTAAATGTTCCTTTGCAGCATCCACATCATTATCTTTAAAATAGCCCTTCTCATTTTCCTTTAATATTGCAGACGGAACGAGGGCCATTGCTGGAATTTGTCCACCCTGCGTGACATTTTCAACTATTGCTTTTCGATTGATTGAATAACTAAGAGCTTTTCGAAGATTTTCATTTTGAAACGGCTCTTTATTAATATTAAATTTAAACCAATACGTACCCGCAATCGGGCTCTTTTGTAAAGTGCCTTCTTTATCTAAAGTTGGAATTACATCTGTAGGTAATGATGATGTAGGTGCACCAGCCCAATCAAGCTCACCCTTTTTGAAGCTTTGGTATTCAGTATTCGGATCGTTAATCATATCCATTGTGATTTTTTCGAGCTTCACTGAATCTGCATCCCAATAATCTTTGTTCTTTTCAAGAGTGATAGTCGATGATTTATCCGTTATGACAAAAGGTCCATTTGAGACATAGGATTCATCCACTCGATTTGCCCAATCTTGATTATCCTTCGCAATTTTACTATTAACAGGGTAATACGTATAAAAAGCTGTTAATTCTAAGAAGTAAGCTGTCGGGTTCGTTAGTTTTACTTCAAGAGTTTTATCATCAATCGCTTTTATGCCCACATTCTCCATTTTCTCAATTGAGATATCTGGTGTATCGTATGCCTCCTTTGCGCCTTCAATATAATTGTATATTTGTGACGCATAGTCTGATTGATTTGCAGGGACCAATACCCACTTCCAAGCATATTCAAAATCGTGAGCGGTAACAGGATCACCATTCGACCATTTGGCATCACGGATTGTGAAAGTATAGGTTTTTCCATCATCTGACACATTAATCTTTTCCGCCATTGCTTCTTCGGCTTCTCCATTTTTATTGATGCGAGTTAAACCTTCAAAAGCATGATTGAGAACTACCCCCGAAGTGGAGTCAGTTGCCAGACCTGGGTGTAAAGTAGGTGGTTCAGAACTTATATTGATTCGTAGTTCTTGCTTTGGCCCTTCCCCCTCTGCTCCTCCTCCTTTTTCATTTCCATTATCAAATGTGCCACAGGCTGATAAAATAAGAATACTCGCAAAAAGTATGCTTAATAGCCACGATATTTTTTTCAAATAGATGACCTCCTAATATGTAATTTCCTTTTTTTGTTTCAAAAGATATACGCTACTTATGTTGTTTCAAAACGTACTATCTTATGCGCAAATGGGCCTTAAGTTTTTAGCTAGAATACTTGCATTTCATGAAGAAAAGATTATAATAAAAATAATATTAATATCGGGCTATGAAGAAGAGTAGTACATATGTGGACATTAATTAAGAGGTCATTACCTCTTTCAGAGAGTCTGTGGTTGGTGTGAACAGATATTGGAGCATATGGAATGGACTTTGAGCATCTTTGCTGAAAATTGAAGTAGGCTAAGACGCATTCCTTACGTTACAAGGAAACGAGAGATTTTACCCTATATGGGTAAAATAACTAGGGTGGCAACGCGGAAACCATTCGTCCCTAACATTAATTTGTTAGGGACGAATGGTTTTTTATTTTGCCCAACTCTACTCTAAGCTTTATACCAGTCACTTAAAGGAGAGAAACAACATGCAAACTATTTTTTCAGGTATTCAACCGAGCGGTTCTGTAACATTAGGTAACTACATTGGGGCAATGAAACAATTTATTGAATTGCAAAATGAATACAATTGCTTCTATTGTATTGTTGACCAACATGCAATTACTGTTCCACAGGATGCTCAAGAATTACGTAAGAACATTAAGAGCTTAGCAGCACTTTATATCGCAATTGGACTTGATCCAGAAAAAGCTACTTTATTCATTCAGTCAGAGGTTCCAGCACATGCTCAAGCTGGTTGGATGTTACAATGTGTTTCCTATATAGGTGAACTCGAAAGAATGACTCAATTTAAAGATAAGTCCCAAGGAAAAGAAGCTGTTGTGGCTGGTTTATTAACATATCCACCGTTAATGGCTGGAGACATTCTTCTTTATAATACAGACCTCGTTCCAGTAGGTGAAGACCAAAAGCAACATATTGAACTCACAAGAGACCTTGCGGAAAGATTCAACAAAAAATATCGTGAAATCTTTACAATACCTGAACCAAGAATTCCAAAAGAAGGCGCAAGAATTATGTCCTTACAGGATCCTACAAAGAAAATGAGTAAATCTGATCCAAATCCAAAAGCATATATTGCTTTACTTGATGACCCAAAACAAATTGAAAAGAAAATCAAGAGTGCAGTAACAGATTCAGAGGGTATTGTAAAATTTGATAAGGAAAATAAACCCGGTATTTCTAATTTGCTTACCATCTATTCAAATTTCAGCAATAAAACCATTGAGGAAATCGAAGCATTATATGAAGGAAAAGGTTATGGGGATTTCAAAGCAGACCTTGCGGAAGTCGTATTAAGCGAGATTCGCCCAATACAAGAAAGATACCACGAAATTTTTAACTCACCAAAATTGGACGAAATCCTTGATGCTGGTGCTGAAAAGGCCAATAGAGTTGCGAGTAAAACCGTAAAAAAAATGGAAAATGCCATGGGACTTGGTAGAAAGAGAAAATAATTCAGCAGAATTTCAAGTCTTAGCTAACGGCAATAAAGTTGATGTAATGTCCATAAATCTAGATTATCGGCTATAAACTTTTTTTTACGGCCATTAAATTTATTTATCGGCCATAACTTCAAACTTGATGATATCTGAATCAAAAAGAAAAAAGGATTTGTCTTAAAAACAAATCCTTTTTCTTTTACACTTTTGATTCATGTTCTATTTCCCAAAGTTTTTCAAAAAATGGTTGACCTTTAATCAAATTTTCACATAGTTGTACATGTTTGCTTGTCCAACCGTTTCTCGTTTCTTCATAGAGGTTTTGCCAAACTTCTTCAAATTGCATTTCTTGAATTTCGTGGTATTTCGAAGGATTCCACTCCGTATACCAATACCTTATCTCTGCCACATTTTTCGTTGATGCTAATTGATCTAACGCCATAAATAATAGCTGCTTTAACTGTCTTTCCTTTCGGGTCAAGCCTGCCATTTCAATTGGCGATGGAGATAAAATGTGATGTTCCTTATCCTTTATGATATCCTTATTATCAAAGGTATAAGGAATCGCTTCATGGCCATTCACCATCTCATAAACGAGTTGTTCTTGTCGAGGAATTAATCGACTTTTTCGAATTGGGATATTATAACCTATTGTGTCTACTGCAATAATCCCTTGACCATCTGTTACAACGAAGCAATAATCTTGCTGAATTCGTTCATGATTTTTACGAACATACGCTTTTTGGTAAACATCCATGAGTAGTTGTTGTGGTAGTTCCATTAAATCATTCTCAATGTAGTTAAACAAAGGAGACTCAATTTTTAGCAAAGGTACCTGGTCTAACAGTTCAACACTATCATCCTTGCGCCATTCATGGAAGTGGCAAACGTTGTAACCATTTTCTTCACCTTCAAACCAATTTACCCAAATATCATGAAGAAACAACATTTTTTACCCCTCACTTCAAAGCTGTTTGTCAACAGTATAGGCAGAAGGAGAAAGTTTTATTCCAAAATATTCATGTATTGTTAGAAAATACATATAAAATTAATCCTTTTCTGTGGATTCAAAAGGAAAATAAATACTTATCCAAACCATTACTAAACCGACTACGATTAAGTAACACTCGATTCTTTTACTAATAAATTGTAGAAATTCAATAAAAGTGTATCCTGTCGTAGTTAAATTCAAATATGCAATAGTAGTAATTCCACCGCAAACAGCCAGTCCAAACCCAACTAAAAATATAAATGCTCTACCCATCTGAATACCTTGCAATAGCTAATTTCAAACCAATCACCTGCTCGCCCCATACTCATATTACCAATCTATGGTACAAGCTCACAAAACATGACAATAACACTTATGCATAGTTTTATTTCAAAAAGAAAAAGCCAAGATGGCATCTTGGCTTTTTACTCATTAATTTTTGGATCAAGGGCATCACGTAAGCCGTCACCCACAAAGTTAAAACATAATACAGTAATTAAAATCATTAAGCCTGGAGCAGTTGGTACCCACCACTGATTAAGCATGATTGTAATACTTTGTGCACCTTGAAGCATATTCCCCCAACTTGGTGTTGGTGGCATAATACCTAATCCAAGGTAACTAAGAGCAGACTCAGCTAAAATTACTCCACCAACATTTAATGTTGCCGCAACAATGATTGGACCCATTGCGTTAGGTAGAATTTCCCTGAAGATTATCGTAAAACTCCTAGTTCCAATAGTTTTTGATGCTAAAACAAATTCACGGCCACGTAATGATAAAAACTCACCTCGTACCAATCTGGCAGTGGTTGTCCACCCTGTAAGTGCAAAAATGAGAATTAACTTGTCCACACCTGGGTTAAAAATTGTTACAAGTGTAATTAACAAGAAGATTTGTGGAATGGAAAGCATGATATCTACAAATCTCATGATCATTGCATCCACAATACCACCAAAATATCCTGCAATTGCACCTAGTGCTGTTCCAATCGTAATTGCACCAGCAACAGAAGCAAAGCCAACTAGTAATGAGATTCTTCCACCATACAATAATCGGGTTAAGAGATCTCGTCCAAATGTATCTGTACCTAGGAGATGTTCCTTACTAGGGTCTACTAGTCTTTTTAACAAATCCTGTTTATCTGGATCATGTGGTGTTAATAAAGGTGCAAATATTGATGATAAGATAATAAGAATTAAAAGCACTGCACCTATAACTGCAAGTTTATTTTTAAAGAACTTACGAATCATTATCTTCGTTAAAGTGTCAGCTTTTGAATTTAAACCTTGGAGTTCTATTTCGTTTCCTGATGCTAAATTAGGTTGTGCCATCCTTCTTCCCCCCTTCTAGTATTCAATTCTCGGATCAAAGATAGCGTATAAGATATCGGCTATAAGATTTCCTACTACTACTAATACGGAGGAAATTACAGTTATTGCCATAACAATTGGATAGTCACGTTGGAAAGCTGAATCAACAAATAATTTACCAAGACCTGGCCAACCAAATACAGATTCAACAATAACAGAACCACCGATGAAACTTGGTATCATAATACCAAAAATCGTTATTACCGGAATTAGACCATTTCGTAATCCATGTTTTGCAATAACTTTTCTTTCTTTAAAGCCTTTTGCTCTTGCAGTTCTCATATAGTCTTGGTTGACAACCTCAATCATACTTGAACGAGTATAGCGTGTTAAACTCGCCATATCTGCAGTAGCCAATACAAACGCTGGTAAGATTAAATGGTGAAAACGATCCCAAATGCTAAACGGAGCATTTAGAGTTTGAGTACCAGAAGCAGGGAACCACCCTAGATGAACAGAGAAAACCATAATTAAAATTAATCCGAACCAGAAATTTGGTATAGCAAGTCCTAAAAATGAGGATACAGTAACCGTATAGTCGATTTTAGAATATGGACGTACTGCAGAAATTACCCCAAACGGGACTGCAATAACAATTGCTAAAATCGTAGATACTCCCATCAACAGGAGGGTGTTCGGCAATCGATTCCAAATCAATTCGGAAACGTCTCTTCCCTTATTAATAACAGAATCTCCAAAGTCACCTTGAAGCATATTTCCTAACCACTTAAAATACTGGACATGGATTGGGTCATTAAATCCGTATTTCTCCATAACCAATGCTCTATCTGCTGCACTAATATTAGGATCCATCATTAGTGCAGTTGGGTCACCAGGTGCCATATGCATAATTGCAAATGAAATGATGGTAATTCCTAATAATAGGGGAATAGCCATTAATGTTCGTCGGATGATATAAGATACCATAGCTATTTCTCCTTCATAATTTAATAAATTCTCTATGTTTTATCTAGATACGTATATCCAGGAGTTTTCGGTTTCAAAAGAAAGAAGGAAGGGAAACTACCCTTCCCTCTTCAACTATCATTTTAACTAACTCATATTAGTTAGCTGGTTGTAACCACCATTTATGAGCATTATAGAATGGGTTTCTTGAATGGAACTCATAACCTTGTAATTCTTCCGGCATAGCACGGAATTCTTCAGGATAATACAAGAATGTGTAAGCTTGATCTTCTACAAGAATATTGTATAGTTCTTTGTGAATCTCTTTGTACTTCTCAATGTCAGTAGTTTGTCTTGCTTCTTCCATTAACTTGTCAGCTTCTGGATTACTATACCAAGTCATGTTTAAGCCTTCTTCAGCTTGTGAAGAGTGGAAGATATCATATTGGTCAGGGAATGTTGATAATGCCCAACCAAGAATCATAGCTTCATACTCCCAGTTTGGAGCTGAGATTTGCTCGATGAATGCAGACCATTCAACGATTTCAGGTTTTGCTTCTACACCAATTTCTTTAAATTGTTGTTGTAATACTACAGCGATATCTTCACGGATTTTGTTACCTTGGTTCGTTTTGATAGAGAATGACATTTCTTTACCATCTTTATCTACGATACCGTTTCCGTTCGTATCTTCCCATCCAGCTTCTTTAAGTAATGCTTTTGCTTTTTCTAAATCATACTCAAATTGTGGTACATCGTCATTGTAAGTCCACATTAATGGGCTGTCAGGAGCAGTAGCTGGTTGACCCGCGCCATTCATGATGCTTTCAACGATTGCTTCTTTGTTAACTGCATGTGTAAATGCTTGACGAACTTTCTTGTCTTTGAATCTTTCATCTTTTTGGTTGAAACCTAAGAATGTATAAGATAATGCTAAACCATTTTCAACTTTAGTACCTTCGATAGTTTTAACTGTGTCAACTTCAGTTCCAGGAACTGCGTTGTACATGTCGATTTCACCAGCTTGTAATGCAGCAACTAGTGCGTTAGCATCAGCTACATAACGTGTAGTGATTGAATCTAAGTGTGGACGACCATCAAAATAGTCATCAAATGCTTCAACTTTTACATACTCTCCATCTTTCCACTCAACAAATTTGAATGGACCAGTACCGATTGGGTTTTTAGTATTGAACTCATTCTCGTGTAATGTAGCAGGATCAACATCACCTAAGATATGTTCAGGTAGTACAGAATAGCTCAAAGTTGTTGGGTAGAAAGTTACGTCTACTTTGTTTAAAGTAAATTTAACAGTGTAATCGTCGATTTTTTCTACTTTTTCCATGCTTTCAAAGTTTGATTTACGCTCAGAAACTACGTCTGGGTTTTTCATTAACATGTAAGAGAATACAACATCATCAGCTGTCATTTCTTCTCCATCATGGAATTTAACACCTTTTTTAAGTTTTACAGTATACTCTAAACCGTCTTCTGAAGGAGTGATTTCTTCAGCTAGGTCATTTGTTACTTCTAAATCTAAGTTAACTGTTACTAATCCATTGTAAATGAATCCTTCAATATCACTTGAAGCTGTATCAGTTGAGAAATATGGGTTGAATAATGTTGGGCTACCAGCAGATCCAACAACTAAATCTCCACCATCAACTGGCTCATTGCTTGGTTCTTCTTTTGCTGGTTCTTCCTTAGCTGGTTCTTCTTCTTTTTGTGTGTCAGTGCCAGCTTCTTCGCCGCCACCGCTACAAGCTGCTAAGAAAAGTGACATTACAAGTGTTAGGACTAAAAATAGCCATAAGCTTTTTCTTAACTTCACGTTTGTTTCCCCCTATCATTTTGTTAGAATTTTTAGTTTTTACTGCTTAAATTGATCCCTATAGGTGGCATCTCCTCCCTTCAAAGAATCTATATATATTCTGTGCCGTCACTTTTACTCGTAAAGGTGACATGCAACAAAATGCCCTTGTTTTACTTCTTTAAATTCTGGTACCAACTGGCGACAAATATCTGTGGCTGCCGGACACCTTGTGTGGAATACACAACCACTTGGTGGATTTGAAGGGCTTGGAAGTTCCCCCTTTAACACTATACGTTCCCTTTTGATTGCCCCTGATTTTTTAGGGACTGGAACTGCAGATAATAATGCCTGCGTATATGGATGAAGTGGTTCAGCATATAAATCTTCTTTATTCGCTAATTCCATCATCTTACCAAGATACATAACTCCCACTCTATCACTTATATGTCTTACAACACTCAAATCATGAGAGATAAAGATATAAGTTAGACCAAATTCTTCTTGGAGGTCTTCCATTAAGTTAATTACCTGTGCTTGAATTGACACATCTAGCGCTGATACTGGTTCATCAGCGATTATCAATTCAGGGTTCAAAGCGAGCGCTCTTGCAATCCCAATTCTTTGGCGTTGTCCTCCTGAGAACTCATGCGGATACCTGTTAATGAATGAAGCATTCAATCCAACTGTTTCCATTAATTCTTTTACTTTTTCTTCCCGCTCTTTAGCGGTATATAGATTATGAGTGATTAATGGTTCTTTAATAATAGAGCGTAAAGACTTTCTTGGATTAAGGGTTGCAAAAGGATCTTGAAAGACCATTTGAATATCTCTTCGTACAGTCTTTCTTAATTCATTTTCAGACATATGGGTAATATCTTTCCCCTTAAAGATGATCTTCCCATCGGTTGGTTCATACAACCGGATAATTGTTCTACCAGTTGTTGATTTCCCACAACCTGATTCTCCAACTAGTCCAATTGTTTCACCTTTTTTTATCTGCAAACTTATTCCATCTACCGCTTTAACATTTCCAACATTTCGTTGTAGTAGACCAGCTTTAATCGGAAAGTATTTTTTTACATCTTGAAGTTCAAGGATGATTTCACTATTTTCTTTCGAAGTATCAACCTTATTTTCTACGTTTGTTGAAATCATGCTTTTGCCCCCTCGTCGTCATATAAGAAACAGCGAACTGCTCGATCATTCCCCATTTGTTTTAGCTGAGGCGCTTCTGCAAAACAGCGATCAAATGCTTTTGAGCAGCGTGGAGCAAACCTGCATCCCTTTGGCATATTTTCCGGTGATGGTACATTTCCTTCAATTGACTGTAGACGTTCTATCTCACCTTCTATTGTAGGAATAGAATTCATGAGTCCAACTGTGTAAGGGTGAAGCGGTTCATCAAACAAGTCATCTACAGGTGATTGTTCCACAACTTGGCCCCCATACATTACAACGATCTTATCTGCTACTTCTGATACAACACCCAAATCGTGAGTGATTAGTAGAATTGAAGTATCAAATTTGTGACTTAAGTCCTTCATTAAGTCGAGAATTTGGGCTTGTATTGTCACGTCTAGTGCTGTTGTAGGCTCATCAGCTATTAGAAGTTTCGGATTACAACTCATTGCAATCGCTATCATGACCCTTTGGCGCATACCACCTGATAGGCGGTGTGGGTAATCATTTATTAATTCCGCTGCCCTTGAGAAACCAACCATTTCTAACATTTCAATTGCCTTTTTTGTACTTTCAGCTTTCGACATTTTTTGGTGATACATTAGTACCTCAGTAATTTGTTCTCCAACTGTTAGTACTGGGTTAAGAGATGTCATTGGTTCTTGGAATATCATTGAAATATCATTCCCACGAACCTTGCACATTTCAGCTTCTGATAAATCAACCAGGTTCTTACCATCTAAAATGATTTCACCTTCAACAATTTTCCCAGCTGGACTTGGCACTAATTTCATAATTGATAATGATGTAATACTTTTACCAGATCCTGATTCACCTACAATAGCTAGGGTTTCACCTTTATTTATTTTCAAATCAACGCCATCTACGGCAGGTATTACAGTTTTCTTTTTGTAGAAGTAGGTTTTTAGATTTTTCACTTCTAGTAATGTAGCCATAAAAACGGTTCACCTTCCTTACCGGAACTAAAAAACAAGTTCACTCATTATTCAAAATATAATATCTTTAGTGAAATATCAACCAAAAAATTCTAGCAATCTCTTATTTTACCACACTAAAGCTTTTAAGTGTCAAATATATAGAAATTATCTGACAAAAGAATCAACTAAATTTTATTACAGAAAGATTACAAATACAAGTCAATTTTTTAAATTAAGTTAATATACATTTTTAACAGAACAGTGACTATTCTCCTAATCTATTTAAAATTCTATTAAAACTATGTCGAAATTGCAAGATAATTTTTATTATTTTTATTACTTTTTAGTGTAACTGTTGATATTATTAGTTTTTTTAAAGTAATATCTAAAATACACCTTTCAAGAAAACAGGGGATTTTGTTTTATTAGTATAATTCTTTAGTGCTAAAAAGCGTTACATTAATGAAATGTAAAAATAAAAAAAGATCCATCACATTTTGTGATAGATCTAGCTAACGATTTGATTTAGGATTTAGCGCATCCTTCAAACCTTCACCTATAAAATTTATAGATAAAATCGTTAATGTTATTGCCAAAGCAGGCGGAATCCATATCCATGTTTTATTTTGAAGTACATCCGGCTGATTTGCTACTGAAAGCATATTTCCCCAACTCGGAACATCCTGCGGGATACCAAAACCTAAAAAGCTTAGTCCTGTTTCAGCAACAATCATACCAGCAAATAAAAGAGTTGCTTGAACGATAATAGTTGAAAAGACGTTCGGTAATAAATGCTTTACAATAATTTTCGCTGAAGAACAACCTATTGATTGTGCTGCTAAAATATATTCATTCTCTTTTTCTGCAAGAACCTTACTTCTAACGATACGTGCAACTCCACCCCAACTTAGCAGACTAATTACACCAATAAGTACCCAAACCCCTGATACTTTTCCAATTAAAATGGTATTGATAACAATAACAAAAACGATGAATGGGAAGTTCAGAACAAAATCAGTAAAACGCATTAACATATTATCGATTTTCCCACCAAAATACCCTGCTACTGATCCAATAAATGTACCAAATGTTACAATTAAAATCGTACAGGCAACCCCAACTGTTAAGGAGATTCTTCCACCGTATAAAAGACGTGTAAATACATCACGCCCTGCGTTGTCCGTACCTAGCCAATGTTCGCTAGATGGAGATAAATTCATCTTTCCGATATCTACCTTTGTTACATCTGCCGTTGTAATAAACGGGGCTAAAAAAGAAATAATAGCAACAAAGATTAAAAAGATTAAACTCACCATCGCAAGCTTGTTCTTTACAAATTTTTTCCGAGCAATGGCCCATGGAGATAGACTTTTACGAGGCTTTATGTTTGCTTGTAAGCTTGTATTTGTTGCTGTTTCCATAAAACCATTCCTCCTAATCTAAACGAATTCGCGGATCTACGATACCGTACAAGATATCTGCGATTAAATTCCCTACAAGTGTTAAAGTAGATAAAAGCATAGTTAATGACATTAAAACTGTATAATCACGTTGACTTACTGAGTTTAAAAATAGACTTCCTATACCAGGATAAGTAAATATAGTTTCTGTAATAATCGCCCCACCGATTAACGCTGCTAAATCAAAGCCAAAAAATGTTACAAGGGGAATGATTGAATTACGAAGAATGTGTTTGTTATAGATAGTAGATTCCTTTGTACCTTTTGCACGTGCTGTTCTTACAAAATCCTTACGGCTGTTTTCAATTACATCATTTCGTAAAAATTGTGTATAAGATGCTGTACTAAACGCACCAAGTACAAGAGCAGGTAAAAGAACATGATGTAAACGACTCATATAATATGCAAATGTTCCTTCCATTAATCCAACCTCTGAAGATCCACCTGATGGAAACCATCCTAATTGGAATGAGAAAACATAGATTGCTACAATTGCGGCAACAAATGAAGGAATCGCTAATGCAAAATAATTCCCTAAGCTAATTACATGGTCACCCACTGTATAGGGTTTTCTTCCGGAATACATTCCCATAAAGAATGCTAGAATATACGTAATGATAAGTGCAGCTACACCTAATAGAAGTGTATTTGGAAGACGTTCTGCAATTACATCGATAACTGGCATTTTATAGCGTGAAGATGTACCAAATTCTCCTTGTACGAAATCTGATATCCAACGAATATACTGAATATGAATAGGGTCGTTATAACCAAGTTTTTCCCTCATTTCCTCAATATACTGAGGATCCGTGTTTGTTGGATCAATTTCTCCGCTTAGTGAGTCCCCTGGCATTAGTTTCGCCAAAGTAAACACAACGATGGAGATAAGGAGCAAAACTGGAATCATACCGAGTATTCTTCGAAGAGCAAACTTTAACATGGTCGATTCTCCTTATCTAGTATTACTTTAAAGTAGTATCAGTGGGCGAATCGCCCACTGATAGAACCATCACATATTATTTACCGTCAGTAACATACCACTTATGGAAATCACTTAATCCAGGTGCAGAAACATGTACACCTTGAACACGTTTGTTCATGCCCCATAGATCATAATATTCTACGATTGGAATAATAGGTAATTGTTCGTTCCATAATTGCTGCCATTCAACATAAAGCTCTTTACGTTTTTCTTGGTCAGAACCAACGATTGAAACATCAAGCGCATCTTCTAGCAATTGGTCGTTCTTATCATCTGTCCAACGAGTGAAGTTCCAAATGGCATCTCTTCCCCATAATCCAGATGGATCTGGGTCAGTTCCAGTTCCCCAAGTACCGAAGTGAACTTCCATATCCTTATCGTCTTTTTCTAACATATCGTAATAAAGGGTACCGTCGATTAATGCACCTTTTGCAAATTCTGTTTTAATCCCAACTTCATTCCATGCTTGAACAATATACTTCGCACGTGGTTCGAATGTTGGGTTACTACCTGCGTAGTGAGCAAATTGAATAGAGAATTGCTCTCCATTAGGATCTTCTCTAAAGCCGTCACCATCAACATCTTTGTAACCAGCTTCATCTAATAATGTTTTTGCTTTTTCTGGATCATACTCATAATGAGTTAAATCTTCTTTATCAGCTGCAATCCAGTGCGCACTTGGTACTGGAGTGTCCACTACTTCACCTAAACCATTAAAGAATCCTTTAATCCATTCTTCACGGTTAAGTGCATGTACCAATGCTTGACGTAATTGTAAGTTTTGGAATTTTTCATTATCCATAACGTTTTGTTCTTTTTCTGCATCCCAGTGACCGAATTTAAATCCGATGTAAGAATAAGAAAGGCCTAATACTTTTTCAAGATTAACATTGTCTAATGCCGCAACCTGCTCGTAGTTTGAAGCGTGTACAGACATTACATCTACTTCTCCAGATTGAAGTACACCTGAAGTTAATGCTGCGTCAATTACTTTTACAACAACAGTATCTAGATTTGGCTTACCTTGATAGTAATCATCAAAGCGCTCCATCTCTACGGATTCACCTTGAACAATGTTCTTCACTTTGAAAGGTCCAAGCCCTACTGGGTTTTGACGAACTTGTGGTGAAGAAGCCATATCTTTAACAGCTACACCTTCAAAATGCTTTTCAGGCATTGGATATGTCCAAAGATTTTCTAAGTTGTTAACACGTGCTTTGTCAAAAGTAATTTCGATATTGTAATCATCAATTACTTTAATACCAGAAATACTCTCTGCTTTTCCATCATGGAATTCAGGAGCACCAACAATGTCTTTTACGTTCACATAACGTGGACCTGTATAATCAGGGTGTGCAATTGTTTCTAATGCAAATACCCAGTCATTAACAGTAAGTTCTTCACCGTTATGCCATTTTACACCTTCTTTGAAAGTGAAAGTATAGTGTTGGTTATCTTCTGTTTCCCAGCTTGCAATTCCTGGAATGTAATTTAAGTTGTCGTCAGTTTGAATTAAAGATTCATTAAAGAACTGAATAATTTCAGAATCTGAAGCTTCTTCATAGAATGCCCATTCTAATAAACCTTGGAATTCTCCACCTAACGCATATGTTACTTTACCACCTTGTTGTGGTTCAGTTGTTTTTTCCGCAGATTCTTTTTCCTCACCGGATTTAGAATCTTTACCTCCACATGCTGCTAAAAATAAAGACATTACTAGCAACAGGGAAATCACAGACAATAGTGATTTTTTCATCTTTGTTACCCCCGTTTTGTGTTTGTTTTTCATGTAAGTATGAACTAGAATTTTTCATTTATCACCCTACTCGTTGTAGAGGTGACACGCTACTCTATGTCCTGGTTTCACCTCCTTTAAAGCTGGTTTTACTGCTCGGCATTCATCAGTTGCAAAAGCACAACGCGGATGGAATGGACAGCCAGTTGGAGGATTTGCTGGGCTAGGTACATCACCTTCTAAGATGATGCGCTCCTTCTTTCTTCTAGGATCTGGATATGGAATCGCTGAGATTAGAGCTTTTGTATAGGGATGCAATGGTTCTGCATATAATCCATTTTTATCTGCAATTTCTACGATTCCACCTAAGTACATAACTCCGATTCGATCACTCATATGTTTTACAACACTTAAATCGTGAGCGATAAATAAGAACGTTAAATCAAATTCTTCTTGCAGTTCCTTCAATAAATTTAATACTTGTGATTGAACAGAAACGTCTAAAGCTGATACTGGCTCGTCCGCAATAATTAATTTTGGTCGTAAAGCTAACGCTCGGGCTATTCCGATACGTTGTCTTTGTCCACCTGAGAACTCATGCGGATATTTATAGTACGCATCCTCCGGAAGACCAACCTTTTTTAATAGTTCAATAATTTCGGGTTTTAATTCCTTAGACGATTTCTTGTAATAGTTCTTTATTGGTTCTGCTACAACATCCCCTACCATTTGCTTTGGATTTAAAGAAGCATATGGATCTTGGAACACCATTTGAAAGTCTTGGCGTATCTTTCTTAATGTTGTTCCGGATAGATTCGTTATATCTTTACCATCAAAAATGATTTTTCCATCTGTTGGTTTAGTTAATCGTAAAATAGTACGACCTGTTGTCGATTTTCCACAGCCTGATTCACCAACAAGACCTAACGTTTCACCCTTAAGTATCTCAAATGAAACATCATCCACTGCTTTTACATTTCCTACAGTTCTCTTAAAAAACCCGCCTTTAATAGGGTAATAGGTTTTGAGATTCTGAACTTCGAGCAAAACTTCATCTTTTCTTTCTTTCATTGCCTGGTTCATTTCTTATTTCACCTCTTCCATTGGATAACTTGTTTTGTAAAGAAGACAAGATACCTCATGGCCGCTCGCTACCTCTGCCAACTTAGGTGTAATTCGTTTGCATTCGTCTGTTGCCACTGGACAGCGTTCAGCAAAACGACAACCAACCTTTGGCATGTTCTTCAGCGAAGGAACTATACCTTCAATTGAACCTAATGTTTCTTCAACTTCTTCCATTTTAGGAATGGAATCTAATAGCATTTTTGTATACGGATGCTTCGGATTATAGAACAGCGTGTCGACATCCGTTCGTTCCACAATCTTCCCAGCGTACATCACGATTACTTCATCGCACATTTCCGCAACAACACCTAAGTCGTGTGTAATTAAAATAACGGACATATCATTTTTTTCTTGAATCTCTTTTAATAGATCAAGGATTTGTGCTTGGACTGTAACATCCAATGCTGTAGTCGGCTCATCCGCAATCAATAATTTTGGTTGACATGCAATTGCCATGGCAATCATAACCCGTTGACGCATTCCGCCCGATAACTGGTGTGGGTACTCGTCCACAATTTTTTCCGGCCTAGATATTCCGACACTCTGTAACAAACTGATACATCTTTCACGTGCATCCTGCTTTGAAATATCAAAATGATTAAGTAAAACTTCTGCTAATTGAAAACCGATAGTAAAAACAGGATTTAACGCTGTCATTGGTTCCTGGAAAATCATTGAAACATCTTTCCCACGAATTTTATTCATTTCAGATTCTGATAGATTCTCAATATTATTTCCTTGGAAAACAACTTCTCCGTCTGTAATTTCTCCGACCCCTACAGGTAGTAGTTTCATAACAGACATTGACATAACGCTTTTACCGCAACCTGATTCTCCAACAATTCCGACAATTTGGCGCGATTTAACACTAAAAGAAACACCGTCGACAGCATGATAGATTTGACCATCAATGTTAAAGCCTGTTTTCAATCCCTTTACTTCTAGCAAAGGTGCTTCCGTTTTTGTCTGATGCATAAAAACACCCCAGATTCTTCTAGATTAGTCAAAATTATTATGTAAATAGAATTTTATTACTATAATATTATAATTGCAAGATAATTTTTTATAATCAGAGTCAAAATCGTTTAAAATGTTGCAAAATAAGGTTTTATAATAAATTATCTATCAACTCAAATTATTTCAATATATTATAAAAATATATCATATTAGAATTTTCAAAAAACCTGTCTATACAACTTGATTAAGCACGAATGAAAGTTTCGAAAAAACAGAGAATCAAATTATAACGCTCGAAAAAGGTTATCATGGAGAAAAGATGTTTGACCAGAAACTAGAAAAGCTCTCCGTAGAATGCCTCATCATTAATGACCTCCTACTTGAAACGGCCAATACCCACTACCTAATCGATTCTCACCTTGTATCTCCGCCTAAAATTCACATTTTTGAAGTGAAAAATTTTGAAGGAGATTTCCTAATTGAAGACAACCGCATGCGACTAATCTCTGGTAAGGAGATTAAAAATCCCCTCATTCAACTATCACGTACCGAATCGCTCTTTCGGCAATTGCTCCAACAGCTCGGTTATAACCAAAAAGTAGAGGCTCATCTTGTTTTTATTAACCCGGAATTTTACCTCTACGGAGCCTCCCCCGACCTACCAATTATTTTTCCATCACAACTTGGACGATTTATGAATCAATTAAATTCACAGTTCTTCAAATTAGCAGGGAAACACCATGCACTAGCGGAGAAACTCATGGAATTGCATGTAAAAGATTCACCTTTTTCACTGCTGCCAGAGTATAGTTTTGATGGATTGACGAAGGGGATATTGTGTGAGGGGTGTGGTGAATTAGAGATGTTTGATTCAGGATTCACTACAACATTAACATGTAAGAAATGTGGTTTTGTTGAAGATAAAGAAGCTGCAATTTTGCGGAGTACAGAGGAGTTCAGTTTACTTTTTCGACAAATGAAGATTACTTCAGGGATTATTTTCGAATGGTGTAAAATTATAAGATCAAGGGCTGTCATCCAAAGAGCACTTGCAAAATCCTATCAATCTTGCTCATCCAAAAAAGGGACATACTATATTAAAAAAAATAAATAGTGCAATATGAGGAAAATAAGATAAGAGCTTTCCCTGTTTCATTCAAAAGGGGGACTCTTATCTTTTTTATTTTGTGGGGTTTATATTTGTATGATACGATTCCATTTTAAATCATGGGTATTCTTTGACTTTTTCCTACTTTATCCAAAATCTGTGGTTTATTCGCTTCTTATGCTTGGACTTTTTCCTGTTTTATCCATAACCCCTGTCATATTCGCAACTTACACTTTGACTTTTTCCTTTTTTATCCAAAAACCATGGTTTATCCACAACTTATACATGGGCATTTCCCTGTTTTATCCAAAACTCCTAGTTTATTCGATACTTATGCTTGAACTTTTTCCCGTTTTTCCAAAAGTCACTTCTTATACGGAGCTATTTTTACCATTTTTTTAAAAGTTAGATCGTAACTACTATTATCAATACATTTTTTACACATATGATTAGATTAAAAACAAAATACCACCATCAAAGATACTCCTTCACAAATTCCTTCGAATCCACACCCAAGATTGCGTTCGTTTGAAGTTTGTGGGCTTCCAAATATTGCTTAACTAAGTAATATCCTGCACAATAGCCGGCCATCTTGGGGCTGAATCCTTTTCCGTATAAGAGATCGTTGTGTTTTCGTTCTTTTATTTTTACAGATTGGTTCGGAATTATTAGTTGTTTGACTAATTTTTCTAGCTGTACATCTGAGTAATATTTTGTCCACCCCGCTAGATTCTCTGCACCGCAATGCTCACGAACTGCATTTTCTGCAATACCCTCTAAGATCACGGTATCTAAAAAAGTTAAATCAGCTTCATTCTTTTTATATTTTTTTAGACGACAAACATGATTGTATTCATGTGTGAGGACTGCTTTGATTTCGTCATGAGAATTGTGCGGAGAGAAAAATAGAAATAATTTGTCCTTAAAGGCAAGCCCTGATTTCCCATTATATTCATTGTTGATCCTTGAATTTGTTTTATCTGCTGGAAAAATGAAAATTGGGACCTGCGGACCGCTCCATTTTTTTTGCAAGACACTATATTCTTTTTCTACCTTTCCCCATACGTTTTTAGGAAGGCTCTCAAGTATGTTCTCAGATACTGTTCTGTACATTCCGTGCATTTTTAGATACTCATAAATCTCACGTTCAGATGCTCTATTTGAAAAATAACTTTTTAATTTTTTACAAAGTTTAATTGGATTATCATGTGAATCCTTCAGCCATTGATCAGTGCGGATTACCCCACGTCACCACTTCCTTTCTACCTCTTTATCGTATTCGACTTTCATAAAAAAAGAGCCAGACCATTTGGCCTGACTCCTTGGATTTATATGTTATTGATATTTCTTAAATAGAATAGTTGCGTTGTGACCACCGAAACCAAGTGAGTTACTTAAGGCAACATTTACTTCTTGTTTTCTTGCTTTGTTTGGTACATAGTCTAAGTCACATTCTGGATCTGGTGTTTCATAGTTAATCGTTGGTGGAATGATTCCTTCTTTAATTGCAAGTACTGAGAAGATCGCTTCCACACCACCAGCTGCTCCAAGCAAGTGACCTGTCATTGATTTGGTAGAGCTAATCGCTACTTTATATGCATGATCACCTAGTACTTCTTTAATTGCTGCAGTTTCAAACTTATCATTATAATCTGTGCTAGTTCCGTGTGCATTGATATAATCAATTTCACTTGGATTTAATCCTGCATCAGCAATGGCTTGGCGCATTGCGCGAGCTCCACCTTCACCACCTGGTGCTGGAGCCGTGATATGATAAGCATCTCCTGTTGCACCGTAGCCAACGATTTCTGCATAAATATTGGCTCCGCGTGCTAATGCATGTTCAAGTTCTTCAAGGACAAGAACTCCAGCTCCCTCACCCATTACAAATCCGTCTCGATTTTTATCAAATGGACGGCTTGCTGTTTTTGGATCTGGATTTAATGATACGGCTCTTGCTGAAACGAAACCGGCAAATGACATATTAGTTAATGGTGCTTCTGTTCCACCAGTGACCATAACGTCTGCATCTCCACGTTGAATTACCTTAAACGCATCACCGATTGAGTTCGTACCAGTCGCACATGCCGTAACTGTACATGTGTTAATTCCTTTTGCTCCAATTGCGATGGAAACTTGGCCAGCTGCCATGTCTGGAATCATCATTGGTACATAGAATGGACTTACACGACGATATCCTTTTTCTAAGAAAATTTTATGCTGTTCCTCATGAGTTTCCATTCCGCCAATTCCTGAACCAAGCCATACTCCAACGCGCTCAGCATTTTCTTCATTGATTGTTAAATTTGCATCCTTAACTGCCATGAATGAAGCAGCTATTGCATATTGTGTGAAGCGGTCCATACGACGTGCTTCCTTTTTGTCCATATAATTTTCCGGATTAAAATCCTTTAATTCCGCTGCTACCTTTGCAGGTAAGCCTTCGATTTGAACTCTTGTTAATGGACCGATACCTGAAACACCGTTTTTCGCGTTTTCCCACGTCGTTTTCACATCGTTACCTAACGGCGAAACCGTGCCTAATCCTGTTACTACTACACGCTTCTTTTCCATAATCTTTCTCCTTCCAGCCTATTTCAACATTTCTATCAATATTTTCGACTAATGATGTTCTAATCTGTTAGTTCTTTTTTAGCGACCCCATCTGATGCAAATGGCACCCCAAGTTAGTCCTCCACCAAACCCTACCATAACAATTACGTCATCATCCTTAATTTTTCCTGCTTCAATATCTTCAACAATTGAAATTGGGATAGATGCGGCAGATGTATTTCCGTATTTATTCACTGTTTTAGACATTTTTTCTACTGGTAGTTCAAGTCTTTCTCTTGAAGCCTCCATGATTCGAATGTTTGCTTGGTGTGGGATTAAATAATCAACATCTTCACGCTTTAATCCTGCTTTTTCAATTACATTTACACTTGATTCGCCCATTTGTCTTACTGCAAATTTGAAGACTTCGCGTCCATTCATAATGATGTGTTCATCTTGGTAAAGATGTTTTGAACCAGTTCCGTCTGCTCCTAATTCGAAAGAGAGGATTCCTCTTCCTTCAGAAACTTCACCAAGAACAACTGAACCTGCTCCATCTCCAAATAATACAGCTGTATTTCTGTCGCTCCAGTCCACAATTTTAGATAGTTTTTCAACACCTACTACTAATACGTGCTTATAATCACCATTTTCAATAAACTGTTTACCAGTAATGATTCCGTACATAAATCCTGCACATGCTGCACTAATATCCATTGCCGCTGCATTTTTTGCACCAAGACGTTCTTGAATCATACATGCAACTGACGGAAACGGATGGTCAGGCGTTACTGTAGCGACAATAATTAGGTCTAATGCATCCGCGGTAATACCTGAATCTTCTAAAGCTCTACGGGCTGCTTCATACGCCATATCAGAAGTATTTGTATCATCATCTGCAATTCTACGTTCTTCTATTCCTGTTCTTGTACGAATCCATTCATCTGATGTATCCAAAACTTTTTCGAGATCTTTATTTGTTACCACTCTATCTGGTACAAATCGATTGATTCCAATTATTCCTACACCCATACAAACATCTCCCTTTTATGAGAAAACATAATTTTTATCAAAAAAGCCTTTTTTATTCTGCGCTTTTCTTTATTATCAATTATTATGACTTGGTACTAATTTTAATCCATTTTTTAATTGTTATCAACTCTTTGGTTTTATTTTTGGTTAGATTCCATGTTAGCCTAGGGTTTTAAGTGATACTAGCCCATATCATTTTTTGAGATGTATCATATGAATATAATAAAAATGTTTTGAAGAAAACTTCTAATGTGAGTTGGTGATAAAAATGAGTAATGAGAATGAAGAAATTGATTTAAAGGCCGAAAAGAGTGAGCGTGATACTCCTTCTTCGATGGATAAGTTTGATCGCCTCATGTTTGGTCCTCGTTCGGCAAAGAGAAATGAAAATGTACCTTCTGAGGCAAAATCCAATCAAAACCATGCTGATGGAGTAGATTTCAACCAATTAATGGGACAAATTAATGATATTATGACCTCAATTGACAAAATCAAACCAGCTTTAAAAGACCTTTCGCCTCTCCTTGATTATTTTCGTAAAAAATAAGAAGCTATCACTTGATGTGATAGCTTCTTCTATTTTGATGGAAGATCTCCTGTTTCTACATATTGATTAATATAATCATTTAGTTCTGAAATAAAGTTTTCATCTACCTTCGGGCTAAAAACCCCCATTGAAATGACTCCATCCTGGAAGTCAAACGAGAGGTTTCCCGAAGCCAGTTCACCTTTATTGAACTTTTCGGCAACTAATAAATAGAGTTGATCCACATGCTGAACAGTGCTTGTATAGACGGTTTCTTTGCCCAGGTCAGATTGGTCCGAAACATAGCCTATTGCATATAGGCCTTCTTCCTTCAGTCTTTCTATCACTGGGACATTGTAGCCGTCCCCAGCAGGATATATAATATCGATACCGTCTGAGATCATATTCTTTGCAATCGAAATTGCCTTTTCGTCATCATCCCAGTTTTGAACATATCCTATATCTACATCGGCTTCATCATTTTGAAATAAAACACCTTCATAAAACCCATTGATTTCCGGTTGCCATTCAAAAGCAGCAATAATTCCGATTTTATTTGTATTCGTCATTTCACCTGCAACCATGCCACCGAAAAATCCCATAGCATGCCCTTCAAAGTTTAGGCTTGTCACATTCTCTTTTCTCGTATTCCCATTGAAAAAAACAAAATGCACATTAGGGTATTCATCAGCAATATCATTAAAAATCGTAGTGTATTCACTACCATGACCAAATATTAAATTAACACCTTTATCAACATATTCATCTACAGCAGATCTAGTTGCAGCTTCTGTTGTAATTCCTTCTTTGTAAAAGACATCAACCTCAAATTGAGATTTTATCTGTAATAGCCCCTTATACCCCTTCGTACCCCATACTTGGTCATCTATTGTATCAGGTACAAGCAAACCTACTTTTTTGACCCCAGTATCTGCATCTGTTTGTCCACAGGATACAAGAAAACTTAACAGGATTAAGAGTGTCACCCACCTAAACCACTTTTGCATTCCTACAACTCCTTCAAAAACAAAAACAAAATTCGTCCTCTATATATTTATTTTATTGTACTTTGTACTACTTGGAAAGCAAAAGAAGTATTAGCTGTCTATGTTTTGGTAGAAAAATTCCCTATGGTCATTCATTATTCGAATACATTCAGTAAAACTTTTATTAGCAAAATCGATAAAAGTAAACAAAAAATTTACATTCTTTGTTCGTATTTTCCGATGTTCCCACAGACTATCTTTTATATTAACTTTTGAATACCAACTATCATCCAATTCATCTGCCAAAGAATCAATTTCAACTCTGTTTATTTCATGTGCCGATACCAGGATAAGTTTGGTTTTTGAATCATTACAATAGTCGAATATGGATTGAAGTCTCTCCTCTTTTTCCTCATTTTGATTTGGATGTGTAGAACTACACCAAGGATATATGACAGCATCTGTTTTATTGAACAAACTTTGGTTCAATGATGCCTTCGAATTCTCGAAAAAACGAAAATAGGCATTGCGCCCAATAAAGAGCAATTTCTTCTCTTCCGGACTATTTTCCATCGGTTCAGCATCTATCCCAATAACATTGATTTCCTCGTCTAGCATCTTGCAACAGAGCCCATATCCTACAAAGGAGAAAGCATCGAATAGTATAACCTTCTTCACTTGTAACATCCCCCATTTAATTTAATACAGTATCGTATGCGAATGAGTAAATAAAAAGTCCCTATTCTTTATAGAAACTGGGACTTTTTATAATTCCTTTTCATTTTCTTTATAGAAGCTACCAATTGAGCGACTAAATGCATACGTATTTTCACTGATATGATAGCTTAACGTGACCATCTCGTTTCCACTTTGATATTTCTTACTGTGTATTTCAGGAGTGTATGTTCTTTCATTTGTGTTATGCCAAATTTTGATTGGGATATTTGGGATTACAAGATTTTCTTTTGGTGCTAAATCTGCAATTTTTGATTCAACTTCTCTTTCCTCAAGGTGGTAAGCCTTCGCAACTTCTTTTAACAGCTTTTTATAAAAAAATTTATTTTTTCTTTCATTCTCAATATGTGCAACTAAGTCAATGCATGGATTTAGGAAGGCCATAGATCGTATCTCCCCCTGCATCCTTTTACTTAACTGCATGGCAGTTAATGCTCCCATTCCTTCTGCAAGAATATGGATGCGTTTATTTAGGATTTCGCGTTTCATCACGATGTGATACAACTGTATTGCTAATTTTATGGAGGCAGGATTTCCCCAGTTTGCACCATACAAGTTTGAATAAAATACAGTATATCCCTCATCCTTAAGGTATTCGAGAATTTGGGACCTTGCGTAGTTTTGTATCCAAAAGCTTGAGCTCTCTTCTACAAAATTCTTATTATCCCCAATGATTAATACAGCAAAGCCGTTTGGACGTTTTGGCAAATGAAGAGCAGACCACTCCGTGTCGAGCTTGAAAAATACTTTATTTTGAACCATTGCTCTCTTCTCCTACTCCTAATTTTCGTCCTTCATTATTAGTGTATGCTGTGGAATAAAAGATGAAAGGGGGAAATGCCTATAAATAACTTTTCTTAAAGATGACAAATGTGGTAAACTACTTAAAGATATAGTTAAATTTAATGAGGTGAAAACATTGCGTTATTTTTGGACTTTCTTTTGGACATTCCTCTTAATCCAAATGGCTTCATATGTTATTGGATCAATGCAGGCAGCTACATATTCATTCCAAACAGCTTCGATCGTTGCTGTGATCGTTACAGCCCTAATCATTATTTTAGGTTCTGTTATTCCAAACGAGCCTGTAGAGGAACCTCATCATTAATATGCAAAAAAAGACCCGTTCGGGTCTTTTTTTGTTGTTTACGGCTTTCTTTTATATGACCATTTGCGGTTGTGGTTTGAGTTTTCCGGGAACGGGTCACCGGCATTTAATTTAACACTTTTAGGGTTCTTAACCATATCTCCTTGCTCTCCGATTTCTACATAAATCCCATTATTCGGTGCTTTTTGCCCTGCACGAAATTCATGACTTTGCCCCATCATAATCCTCCTTTTTGAATAGTATTACAAGATTACTATTCCCACTACCCTTTAAAATCATGAAAAAAAGCCCCAGTACCTAAAAAGGCTGAAGCTTCAATAAATTTCCTTATTCCATAATTGCTTTTAATACTGCTTTTTGAACGTGGAGACGATTTCCCGCTTGTTCGAATACAACTGAATGTGGTCCATCAATCACATCGGCCGTAACTTCTTCACCACGATGAGCTGGTAAACAGTGCATGAACATGTAGTCTTCATTAGCAGCACTTACAAGCTCAGAATTAACTTGATATGGCTTAAACGCCTTAAGTCTTTCTTGCTGTTCCTTTTCTTGCCCCATGCTAGCCCATACATCTGTGTAAATATAATCGGCACCTTCTAGGCCGCAAACAGGATCATGGCTAACCTCAATCACTGCATGTGTTTCCTTTGCAATTTCTTTTGCCTGCTCTACGATAAAAGCCTTCGGAGCATAATTAGGCGGACAAACAACCGTACAGTCTAATCCAACCTTTGCCGAAGCAATCATTAAGGAATGAGCAACATTATTGCCATCCCCAACATAGACAAGTTTGCTTCCTTTGAAGATTTTATTATTTTCATAAATCGTGAGTAAGTCTGCTAATGCTTGGCATGGGTGATAATCTTCTGTTAAACCGTTAATGACTGGAATATTTGCAAATTTAGCGAGTTCCTCAATTTTTTCATGTTCAAATGTACGGATCATGATTGCATCTACATACTCAGATAAGACCATTGCTGTGTCAGCAATTGATTCTCCTCTACCTAACTGCATATCATTGCTATTTAGGTAGATTGCATTTCCCCCAAGCTGAAGCATGCCTGCCTCAAATGATACTCTTGTACGGGTTGAATGCTTTTCAAAGATCATCGCTAAGGTTTTTCCTTTTAAATACGGTGTGTCTTCCCCATTTTTATGCTTTTGTTTTATTTCAATAGCTGTATCCAACAAATTGATAATTTCTTCACCCGTTAAATCAAGGAGAGTGAGGAGATCCTTTCCCTTTAGAACGTTTTTAGCATTATGTTTAATAGCAGTTGTCATTTGCTAATCACTTCTTTCTGATTATTTAATGTATCTCTTCGTTCTTGAATCGACATTACGGAAAAATGCGATACCCGGAACGCTTTTAAGAATGCGTGTAATGTTTCAATTTCAGTGAATACATGAATGCGTTTTTGACTTGCCTCTAACTTATTCTTTTTCGCACTTTTCTCACCTGTAAGGCTTACAAATGCTAAAGCTTTTTCACTCTTACACCATTCTGAAATGTCGTTAGCAACATACGTTTTTAGTCCCATTTCCTTAGCAATTTGGTTCAATTCTTCAGGAATATAATCCGCATCGAAGACAATTTCATCAGCGCCTTTTTTTGAAATGATGTAGCTATGGAAAACTTTTGTTAGTGCCTCATCAATTGTTGCAGCAATGCTGATTCCTTCTCCGGTCGATTTCATTTCAGGTCCTACTGTCGGATCACCGAGTAGTTTATATGTTGAGAAAACTGGGTATTTCACTGTATAGAACGGTAAATCACGTAATAATCCTTTTTCTGAAGTTACTTCCTGTAGTGATTTACCAAGCACAAGTTTTGACGCTAGTTGAGCCATTGGAATCCCTGTAATTTTGCTAATAACTGGTACCGTACGGCTTGCTCTTGGGTTCACTTCGAGTACATAAATTTGATTGTTACTGATTACGAATTGTATGTTCATAATGCCTTTAAAATCTAATTCACGAACGATCTTAGTAGCATAGGTTTCAACCGTTTTCTTATTATCTTCTGTTAAAGAAACTGCAGGCATGATCGCATGACTGTCACCAGAGTGAACTCCTGCTTTTTCAATGTGTTCAACAATGGTTGGAATTAAAATCTCGTCGCCATCAGAAAGCAAATCAACTTCGATTTCTAATCCAGGTACATATGCATCAATCAGAAGTGGATACGTATCCTTTGTTATGTCTTTTAAAAATAATACAAGCTCGTCCTCATCATTTATTACGAGCATTCCCTTGCCGCCAATAACATATGAAGGACGGATTAAGACAGGATAACCTATCGCCTTAGCCTTTTCCACTAATTCCTCCGCATTATCGGCAATCTCACCAGGGATATGCGGAATATTCGTTTTTTCTAAGAGCTGATAAAAACGGTCACGGTCCTCAAGCTGGTCAATGATATCGTGTGTGATTCCGACGATTGAAATACCTGCATCTTCTAATCCTTGGGCAAGATTAATCGCGGTTTGACCACCAAATTGAACCATTACTTGATCCACTTTTTCTGCTTCAATTACATTTAATACATGTTCAAGAGTTAAGGGTTCAAAAAATAATTTATCTGCAATCTCATAATCAGTACTTACAGTTTCAGGATTGTTATTCATCAAAATGGTTTCGTAACCCTCGTCTTGTAGCGCAAATATCCCATGAACTGAGCTATAGTCAAACTCAATGCCTTGACCGATTCGAATAGGTCCAGAGCCAAGAATTAATACCTTTTGCTTTTCGGAAACGTCCAGCTCATTTTCACCAAAATAACTTGAATAATAATAAGCAGTTTGTGCAGCAAACTCTCCTGCACAGGTATCCACGCATTTGTAACTTGGAATAATGCCAAGTTCTTTTCGTTTTGCACGAACCATCGATTCCTCTACGTGACAAAGGAACGCAATATGCTGATCGGAGTACCCTTTTTCCTTTACGATTTGCATAAATTCTACAGTAAAATCATTGAGTGCAGTTTGTTGAATTTTTTCTTCAGTGTCTACTAAGACCTTGAACGTCTCTAGGAAAAATAAATCTATTTTTGAAATCGAATGAAGCTCCCTGACAGTTGTTCCTCTTCTTAACAATTCAAGAACAGCAAAGAAACGATTTTCACTTCCATTTTCTACAAGTTGGAGAAGTTCCTCACCAGATTTATTTACAATTGCAGGTAAACGAAGGCTTTTATTATCGCCTTCTAACGAATGTACAGCTTTTTGAATGGCACTTTCAAGATTTCGGTCAATGGCCATTACCTCACCCGTTGCTTTCATTTGAGTTCCAAGCGTAGTAGGAACATCTGTAAACTTATCAAATGGAAAGCGTGGGAATTTAACAACAACATAATCTAAAGCTGGTTCAAAGCTAGCGAATGTTTTTCCTGTAACCGGGTTTACTAATTCATCTAATGTATATCCTACCGCAAGCTTTGCGGCCATTTTTGCGATTGGATATCCAGTTGCTTTTGAAGCTAGTGCTGAGGAACGACTAACTCGTGGATTTACTTCAATTAGAAAATAATTCTTACTAAATGGATCCAAAGCAAATTGAATATTACAACCACCAATAATTCCTAAAGCAGAAATAATCTTAATTGATGCAGCTCGTAGCATTTGATATTCTTCATCTGTTAGTGTTTGTGATGGTGCCACAACGATAGAATCACCAGTATGGACTCCAACAGGATCAATATTTTCCATATTACAGATGGTAATGCAGGTTCCCTTTTTGTCCCTCATTACCTCATATTCAATCTCTTTATATCCAGCAATACTTTTTTCAATCAAACATTGAGTAATTGGGCTTTCGGATAAGCCATTTTTCGTTAGTTCTTCTAATTGTTGCAGTTCATGCGCAATGCCTCCTCCTGTTCCCCCCAATGTGTAAGCTGGACGAACAATGACAGGAAATCCAACCCTTTCGGAAAAAGTTTTCGCTTCTTCAACTGTTGTTACAATTTCACTATCCGGTACTGGCTCATTTAGTTCATTCATTAAGCTTCGAAAGGCCTCACGGTCCTCCCCCTTTTTGATGGATTCAATATGAGTACCAAGTACTTTCACATTATACTTATCTAAAATACCTGCTTCACTTAAACTAAAAGCTAAGTTGAGACCTGTCTGACCACCAAGTGTTGCGAGTAAACCGGCTGGACGTTCCTTTGCAATGATTTTTTCAAGGCTTTCAACAGTTAATGGTTCAAAATATACTGTGTCTGCATTGACTTCATCTGTCATAATGGTTGCTGGATTATTATTTACTAAGATGACTTTATAGCCTTCTTCACGTAGAGCTCTGCACCCCTGAGTCCCAGAATAATCAAATTCTGCTGCTTGCCCGATTACAATGGGTCCAGAGCCAATTACTAATATAGATTGTATTGAATGATCCTTAGGCATATATCTCTTCTCTCCTAACAGTACAATTGTTGGCTATAAATTCATCAAAAACCCAACTGCTTTCAGCTGGTCCTGGGTGTGCTTCCGGATGAAATTGAACCGTTAAAATTGGAAGCGTTGAATGCGTTAATCCTTCTACTGAATTGTCATTGCAATTTATAAAGCGCGCCTTCAGTTTTGTTTCACTCAAACTGTCTTCATCAACTACATAACTATGGTTTTGTGAGGTAATATAAACTTTATCATTTAGCAAATCTACCACTGGTTGATTTGCACCTCTATGGCCGAATTTCAACTTCTTTGTATCTCCACCAAGGCTTAAGGCAACAAGCTGATGTCCTAAGCAAATGGCTAGTGTTGGAAAGTATTCGATCATCTGCTTAATTGTCGGAAGATGTTCAGCTAGAGCCTTTGGATCTCCAGGACCATTTGACAAGACAATACCATTTGGTTGAAGTTGTTTGACCTTTTCAAAAGGTGTAGTATAAGGAACTACAGTTACCGTACATCCCTTTGACAAAAGAGATTGTAAGATGGATCTCTTATACCCGAAATCAACTAATACAATGTGGTTATCTCCTGTACCAAATGTTTGCCACTCCTTACTCGATACTTCTCCCACCGGATTAGCATTAACAGACATGGCCGTTACATCAAAAGAAGGAGAATCACTAATTACAGCTTGCATTGTTCCTTCAGTTCTGATTCTCTTTACAATTGCACGAGTATCAACATGGGATAGCAATGGTATATTCCATTTATCAAGATACTGTTTTAAGGAATACTTTGCATTATAGTGAGAATAAGAATCCTTTGTTTCATATACAATGACTCCAGCGACGTGAGGTTCTTTACTTTCAAAATCGAATTCATTTATTCCGTAGTTTCCGATTAATGGGTACGTGAAAACAATGATTTGATTTTTATAAGAAGGATCCGTTAACACTTCTTGATACCCAGTCATTCCAGTATAAAATACGATTTCACCGTTCGTTACAGCCTTTTCAGAAGCTTGCGATAACGTTCCTTCAAAGCTTTCACCATTTTCTAAATGTAGATATCCCTTCATTGTTTCACCTCGTATTTTTATTTAGGTAGACGTATTTTTATACAAAAGTATTCAAAAAAAATTCGATTGTATAAGCTGGTAGTTAGATAGATAGATTCCTAACTACCAGCATCAATCCTAGGCAATATGTACTGCCACAAGTGTTTCTTTAATCATCTTAACCGCTTCATCAATTTCTTCGTAAGTAACAGTTAATGGTGGTAATAAGCGAATGACATTCGGGCCAGCTGGAAGAGTTAAAAGACCATTTTCTCGAAGTGCCGTAATCAAAGCAGCTACCTCTCCCTTACAAGCAATCCCTACGATTAATCCACTACCACGAATCTCTGTAACTAAGTCCTGATCTGCTAGTGCTGTAGTAAGCTCATTTTGTAAATAAGCTCCTTTTTTCTCAACTTCTTCTAAAAACTCATCCTGAAAAATAATCGATAGGGTGGCTTTAGCAGAAGCTAATGAAATAGGGTTGCCACCGAAAGTTGACCCGTGTGAACCAGGTCCAAATGCTTCCTTCAGTTTTTCCTTACCAAGCATAGCACCAATGGGTAGTCCGCTTCCTAAACCTTTTGCTAAGGTAATAATGTCTGGTGTAAGGTTTAAATGCTGGTGAGCAAAGGCCTTTCCAGTACGACCAATCCCTGTTTGAACTTCATCTATAATAAATAGGGAACCATGTTTTGCACAAAGTTCTTCAATCTTTTTAAGGAACTCTTCTGTTCCAGGGACAACTCCACCTTCACCCTGCACAACTTCTACCATAACCGCTGCAACTTCATCATCCATTTCGCGCTCTAACGTGTCACAGTCATTGTATGGAAGATAGACAAATTCCTGCAAGAGAGGGCCAAATCCTGTATGAATTTTTTCCTGTCCAGTAGCTGCCATAGTTCCAAATGTTCTTCCATGGAAGGATTGTTTAAATGTAATGACTTTTGATTTTTGAGTGTATTTACGAGCGAGTTTTAAAGCAGCTTCATTTGCTTCAGCTCCACTATTACAATAGAAAACAGCATCAAGCTCTGAATTTGATACTAGCTTTTCAGCCACTTCTTGTTGAATATCAGACTTAAACAAATTTGATACATGCCAATATTTCTGCAACTGCTCTTCTACTGCTTTCATAACCTTAGGGTGGCGATGTCCTAGATTACAAACTGCGATTCCGGAAACGAAATCCAAGTATTTTTTTCCTTTATTGTCTACAATGATTGCACCTTCTGCAGATTCAACTGTTAAATCCCATCTTGCATAGGTTGGAAATAGTGCATCCATTATACCACCTCTAGTTCTTTTACAATTTTTGTTCCTTTTAACGATCCATCTACGGATAATAACGAGCTTTTCCCGTTAATAATCGTTATTTCATTAAGTCCCCCATCATTCAAAGCTGTGAGGGCTGCTTTTACTTTTGGAATCATTCCCCCGTAAATCGTCCCTTCATCGATGAGGGATAAAACTGAATCCGTTGTAAGCGATGGTAAGACTTCACCGTCTTTTTTAATTCCATCTACATCGGTTATGAATAATAAATGTTTTGCCTGAAGGGCTATGGCAACACTTGCTGCAGCAGTGTCAGCATTGATATTGAATTTGCTAAAGTCCTCATCAATCCCAATTGGAGAAATTACCGGAACATAATTTTGAGAAATTAGAAACTCCAGGAATGAAACATTAACATCTACAATTTCGCCAACATACCCCAATTTTTCAAGGTCCACAGGCTTCACTTTTATTAGTTCTGCATCACAGCCAGATAACCCAACTGCTGGGATACCAGCCTTCCCAAGCTCAACTACAACCTTTTTATTAACCGTTCCTGATAATACCATTTCAACAACATTAAGGACCTCTTTTGTTGTTTTTCTTAACCCGTTAACAAATTCGCTCTTTAAGTTCAGTGAGGAGAGGGTCTCAGCTATTTCAGGCCCGCCACCATGCACAACAACTACATTATAGCCACTGTTTTTTAATTCTTTAATACTATTAAAAAATGAGTCGGACAACTCACTAAGTATACTACCTCCACATTTGATAACAATTGTCTCCATTTCAAGTCTCCTTATGTTCGGTAGCTTGCATTTATCTTGACATAATCATAGGTTAAATCACAGCCCCATGCCGTACCAGTACCTTTTCCTAAATGGAGGTCAACGTGAATAACAATATCAGTACCTTCAAGATATTCTTTTGCAAGCTCTTCTGAGAAAGTCAACGGCTGACTTCCTTTTAGCATTTGGATTGTTCCAATTGAAATATCTACATTATCCGGATTCACAGTAGCTGTACTGTGACCTATCGCTCCAATAATTCTTCCCCAGTTCGCATCTGCTCCATAGATTGCTGTTTTAACAAGGTTTGAACCGACAATCTTTTTAGCAATAATACGTGCATCCACATCAGATACAGCTCCCGTTACATTCACTTCGACCAGTTTTGTAGCTCCTTCTCCATCCTTTGCAATTTGCTTTGCAAGATCTTCGAAAGTGGATTGAAGTGCAGAAACAAATGAATCCCATTCAGGATGTTCTTGTGTAAGTAGATCATTTTCCGCCAAGCCACTGGCCATTACCAAAACCATATCATTTGTTGAGGTCTCTCCATCGACTGTGATTTGGTTAAAAGTCACATCTGTCACTGTTTTTATTGCAGCTTGTAGGGAGTTTGAATCAATATTAGCATCAGTTGTTACAAAACCTAGCATCGTTGCCATGTTTGGATGAATCATCCCAGAGCCTTTTGCTGCTCCACCAATTGAAATCTTCTTTCCATCAATTGTTGTTTGGTAACATGCTTTTTTCATAACTAAATCTGTTGTTAAAATAGCCGTTTGGAAGCTTTCAGCTGCTTCTACTGTATTAGTTGGCTGAAGTTGTTTAATGCCTGCTTTAATTTTATCCATTGGTAATAGTTCCCCGATGACACCCGTTGAAGCAACTGCAACTAAATGATCTTCAATACCAAACTGAGCTGCAGATTCAGCTCTCATTTCGTATGCATCTAACAAACCTTGCTCACCAGTGCATGCATTAGCACATGCACTATTGATCACAACAGCCTGTAATTTGTTCTCTATGGCAATACTCTCTTTCGTAACCTTTAAAGGAGGGGCTTGAAAATGACTTTGCGTATATACAGCGGCACAGTTAGCTGGAACATCACAAACAATCGCTCCTAAGTCTTTCTTTTTATAACGTAATCCGGCATGGACTCCTGCTGTTTTAAAACCTTTTGGGGTTACAACAGTTCCCTCTTCCAATTTTATTATTTGAATCTCCTTCATATCTATCATGCAAAGTCACTCCTTATCTATCAATCATAATTCTATTATGGGAATAGAGGGACATAGTGTAATCCCGTATTTTCTTCTAAACCTAACATTATATTTGCATTTTGGATGGCCTGACCAGCAGCCCCTTTAACTAAATTATCTATGACTGACACAATGGTAATTCGATTTGTTCGCTCATCTAATGCAAGGCCAATATCACAATAATTCGTTCCATAAACCTCTTTTGTGGCAGGAAATGCGCCTTTTTCTCGGATTCTTACAAATGGAGCATCTTGATAGCTTTCCTTATAAAGTTCATAAAGTTGGTCCATTGTAAGTGTCTCTACTGCACGATTGATATACATCGTTGACATAATTCCCCTGGTCATTGGGACCAAATGTGTACTAAACGTAACGTATGGGATTGAATCGTCCCACCCTTGTATCACCTGTTCAATTTCCGGAATATGTTGATGTTGATTTACCTTATAAATTGAAAAGTTATCATTGCTTTCAGAGAAATGCGTAGTTCTAGAAGGACTCTTTCCAGCTCCGGATATTCCTGATTTGGCATCGATCACAATTGATTTTTCATCTATTAGTTTATGTTTCACTAACGGAGCTAAACCAAGCACTGTTGCAGTGGGATAGCACCCAGGATTGGATATAAAACTACTACTCTTAATTTCTTCTTTATTCCATTCAGGAAGACCATATGTAGCTTTGTCTAAGTCTGCTTGTAGGGCGCTTGGCTTTTTATACCATTGTTCATATGCACTAGGATTTTTTAAACGATAATCCCCAGATAGATCAATAATCTTCACATTTTCTTTCAATAGTTCAGGTACAATCGTGGTTGATACCCCTGATGGTGTAGAAAGAAATACAACATCAACTTCATTTGCAATCTTAGGAATATCAATTTCTTCTAAAGAATGATTTACCAGATTAGTAACATGGGGGTAGACCTCTGAAAGCTTCATCCCTGTTTGAGACGAAGTGTGAACAGAATGAACGTCTATAGTTGGGTGGTTTGTCAATAGTCTTAATAATTCAATTCCGCCATAACCAGTAACCCCTATAATTGCCGCTTTCAATATATCCACCTCATTGTTTTTAATAACAAATTAAATTTTGAAATATGTTTCATTATAAGTCCGTATAAAAATAAAATCAATTGTATTTTTATAAATAATTCAGTTTTTTTATACAAAAAAACCACCAGTAGTCGATGGTTTTATAATTACCCTCCACTTACTGGTGGAATCAACGCCACTGTATCTCCTGCTTTTACAACGTCCTTATCTACTGCATACTCTTCGTTAATTGCAAACATAATTTGGTCAAGGTTTATTATACCATGGTCGTTCGAAAGCTTTTCTTTCAAATCTGTTACAGTTAGCTCATTTTCATGTAAAATTATTCTATCTGTTCCTGCCATTTCCTGTAAATGAGCAAAGAATAAAACAGTTATCATTTTAGATCCTCCTCTTCTGGTTGACCTGTTAAATATTGTTTTGTCTCTAATTGATCGCCTATCCACATTTCTCCATCTTCCCAATGCTCCTTTTTCCAAATGGGAACAATCTGTTTAATCCTTTCGATTGCATACTCGTTTGCAGCGTAGGCATCCTTACGATGTGGTGTGGAGACTGCGATGACAACAGCAGCTTCTGATATTTCCAATCGACCAATTCGGTGAATAATGGCCGTTTTAGCTTCTGGCCATTTTTCAGCTATTTCCTCTCCAATTTGAGCAAGCTTTTTTTCTGCCATTGAAACATATGCATCATATTCTAAATAGAGGGTCCGTTTCCCCTTAGTGAATTCGCGGACTGTGCCGATAAAAGTAGTAACAGCACCGGCCTCACGTCTAACGACTTTATTCGTAACTTCTTCAACATTGATAGGTTCTTTCGTAATTTTATATAAAGTATTATTCATTGATTTACCTCCTTCAATCCAGATACGCATAGGCGTATTTGCGCACAGACTTTTTAGGCCACACGATGTGGGTCACAAAAGAAGATGCCACAGGACGTGGCATTCTTAGTCTCTGTTCTTATTCTCGTAAACTTCATTAAAAAATCTGTTGCATCTGCCGGAGACATTTAACTTCATTCAACTCAGAATTGCTCCTTTAAACTTCATTACTACATTTATCTTTTCTGAATAAAGTTAAATACCCATTCTAAATAAATTTCTTCCTCTTTTATATGAAAAAGAGGAAAATTAGATTCGATTGGAATCCAAGAAATAACTGCTACTATATTTGTTAATGAAGTTAGCAACTCCTTGTCCGCGTCATTCCTAATCAGAACAATTTTGGGATAATCAGCTAATTTAAACCCTTCAATTAATACCATATCATTTTCAAAAAAAGCATACAGCTGAATGAGCTTTTCTAAAGTCCAGCCGGCAGTCTTTGCTTCTAACTGAAGACTTCCACCGCCTTCAACAATGGTTGCAGATGCACCGGCTTTAAAGTGTCTGGAAGAATCTTTTTCTTTATTAAGTCCCTTCAGATTGCTTGTATGTCCATGATGTTTAATTGTTGCAATCCTAACCCCAAGTTCTGTGCCTCTTTTTACAATTTTTTCAACTAACGTTGTTTTCCCACTGTTTTGATATCCAACAATTTGTAAAAGTGGAAACCTTATTTCCAAGGCCACATACTTCCTTCCTGATCTTCCAGTAATAACACATCAACTTCGTCGCCTTTTCCAAACCCACGTGTTCCACCGGGTAACACCATTAATGCGTTCGCCCCGGCAAGCGAGGAGACTACATTGGATTTATCAAGCCCACTCGGCGTCACCAAAATTTTACCATCAGAGAAACTAATCCTACTCCGTACAAACCTTGTAAATGGGTTTGGTTTTGGAAAGTCAGCATTGAGTTCAGCTTGTATTTTTATTAGATGTGGATGATTCGAATATAATCTTGTTCGCACCACTGGTCTTACTAATAATTCGAAGCCAACATAACAGGCAGACGGATTGCCGGATAAGCCAAACAATAGCTTGCCATTTAGTTTAGCAACCGTTGTGACACTACCAGGTCTCATTGCAATTTTATTAAATAATACTTCTGCACCTAATTTTTCATAAATTGCCGGTAGATAATCATAATCCCCAACTGAAACTCCACCCGTTGTAATGAGAATATCAACTTCATCTAATGCGTTTTTGATTGCCTCATAGCAAAGGTCAAAATCATCCGAGAGTTTACCGAAATAGTTGGGCTTTGCACCTACTCTTTCAATTTGTGCGCTGACCATATAAGAATTGCTGTTACGAATTTTCCCAGGTAGTAATCCCTCATTAACATCAAGCAACTCTGTTCCTGTAGCGTAAATGCCGATTACAGGTTTCTTTGCCACTTCAACTTGATGATAACCAAAGGTTGCTAAAAGTGCTTTTACTCCAGGGTTAATGAATATTCCTTTTTCGACTAGGACAGAATCTTTTTTTGTATCTTCACCTTGGAATGAAACATTATCTCCGGATTTAAAAGGTCTTTTAATCGACATGTATTTTTTGCCATTACGTTCGTATTCATTTGTCAATTCCAGCATCACAACCGCATCGCATTCTGCTGGCATTTGCGCCCCTGTCATGATTCGAACTGTTTGAAAAGCATCTACCTTTTTTGTAGCAATTGAACCTGCTCCAATTTCTTCTATTACTTCAAATTCAATTGGATGGTCCTGTCTGGCGTCTATTGTATCCGCTGACCTTAAAGCAAAGCCATCATATGGGGAACGATTGAAATGAGGGACATCGTGATCAGCAATTAAATCCTCTGCTAAAAATCGTCCATAACTGGCCTCTATCGGTACTAATTCTTTTGTACCTGTACCCGCAAATTCCATTACACGAGATACCGCTTCTGGAACCGGTATCGGTGTTCGTTTTTCAACCATGTTATCCACTCGCTTCTTTTATCTACTTTTTTCCTATTGTAGTATATTTAAACAAAAACCACTACTTTCTTGCAGTGGTGTCATTAAGTTGAATAATTCCTTCTTCTAATTTATCATCAACAACTTTAGCATCTATAATATGTTGAACAATTAAATGATTAGCATTATCAAATAGCTCTTTTGTATTTGATATTTCATTCATTACATCTTGTGAAAACTCCTTTTGTTCCTCGATTGTGTCCAAGACAAAGTGAACTTCTTGTTGCACAGACTGAATCACTGTCATAATGTAATTAAATCTTTCGGTTGTATTTATACTTACATCAACCCCTAAATGAACAAGACTTGTACTGTGTGTAGTCGATTGTAAGGATTCATTGATTTCTTTCTGAATCGCCTTTGTGAGTGAACTAATATGCTCCGTACTAACTGCCGTACTCTCTGCTAATTTTCTAACCTCCGCAGCCACAACTGAAAATCCTTTCCCCTGCTCACCTGCCCTAGCAGCTTCAATTGAGGCATTTAATGCTAATAAATTGGTCTGATCTGCAATCTCTTTAATGACTCCAACAATATCCTCGATTTCCCTTGAACGGCTATTAAGATGATTCATTTTTTCAGATGTATCATTTAATTGGCTTCCAAGCTTTTTCATAATTGATTCAACCTCTAATACTTCGTTCTTTCCTTCCGTTGATTTTGTTACCATATCACTTGCTGCTGATAGTAAGGATTGACCATTTTCATATAATTTCGTTGAATTTTGAAAGGATAAGAGACTTAACTCTTCCACTCTATCGAATTTAGACTTTATTTTTGCTACGAGTTCACCTAGAACATGATGCTGTCCATTGACATGCTCATGCTGTTCAATTGTCGCCACAAGCTCTTCGTAAAAATTTTTAATAAACGTCGCAGTGCTTTCATTTTGCCGATCTCTTTCAATTATTAATTCTTCTAATTCTCTTTTTAGTTGTATATTTTCTTTTTCGAGATCATCTATATATTGTTTACGAATAAACATTTACGCCAACTCCTTGCAGCCATCTTACTATAGCTTAATACTATCAAACTTGTCCCATTTGTATTTGTGATTTCCATCACTTTCATCTTACTTTTCGACGATTATTAAGCAAAAGTGTGATTCGCATCACCTCATTTGATTGTGTTACAAGCTATGCTAGAAGTAGATTACTAAATAGGAGGTAGAATCATGGAACACACTTTTACTGAACAACATATCATTGGAGAAATTGTAACTGAGTTTCCGAAGGCTGGAGACCTTTTCAAAAAACTTCGAATTGATTTTTGCTGTGGTGGAAACCGACCACTTATAGATGCAATTGAGGAAAGAAATCTTTCAAAAGATGAAGTTTTAACTAAACTAAATGCTCTTTACCAAGACATGAAAGAATTAAATGAAAAAACGGTGGATTGGAAAGCTGCAAGCTATTCAGAATTAATTGATCATATCGTTAATAAACACCATCGTTATTTAAATGAAGAACTTCCACAGCTTAGTCCATATGTAACAAAGGTTTTACGCGTTCACGGTGGAAATCATCCACACCTAGCAAGGGTACATTCACTTTTTAATCAATTGAAGGTTGAGCTAGAACAACACACTATTAAAGAAGAAGCAGATTCGTTTCCACTCATCGTAAACTTTGAAAACGAACCAACTGCTGAAAATCATGAATTAGTGAAGAAGCATGTAATAGAATTAGAAGCCGATCATGATGAGGCCGGAAATATTATAAAAGAAATTCGTGACATCACAAATGACTTCCAACCACCAATCGGTGCATGTGGAACGTATCGTCTTGTCTACCAACGTCTTGAGGCACTTGAAGCAGATTTATTCGAGCATATTCATTTAGAAAATAATATACTGTTTCCAAGAGCTGCGGCTGGCAACTAACATCAAATC
>NZ_JCAXEW010000018.1:0-128807 GCF_059759275.1 Ferdinandcohnia sp. GQ5 | reverse complement strand
ATGTTTAGTTTTCAAAGAACTAATTTGGAGCGGGTGATGAGAATCGAACTCACGACATCAGCTTGGAAGGCTGAGGTTTTACCATTAAACTACACCCGCATATATTAAATTTCGTCTGGTCGGGAAGACAGGATTCGAACCTGCGACCCCTTGGTCCCAAACCAAGTGCTCTACCAAGCTGAGCTACTTCCCGATATAAAATGGCGCGCCCGAAAGGAGTCGAACCCATAGCCTTCTGATCCGTAGTCAGACGCTCTATCCAATTGAGCTACGGGCGCATATTAATCAGTGATTTGAAATCAGCGACTTTTCTATAATAGCATCTCACAAACATAATTGCAAGTACTTTTTTAAAAAAACTTTTTGGTGCGGTCGAGAAGACTCGAACTTCCACGGGATCAACTCCCACTAGGCCCTCAACCTAGCGCGTCTGCCATTCCGCCACGACCGCGAATACATTAAACACAGTGCGGGTGAAGGGACTCGAACCCCCACGTCAAAGACACTAGATCCTAAGTCTAGCGCGTCTGCCAATTCCGCCACACCCGCATTTATTGAAATAAATGGTGAGCCATGAAGGACTCGAACCTTCGACCCTCTGATTAAAAGTCAGATGCTCTACCAACTGAGCTAATGGCTCGTGCAATGTTTTTGATAACTGTTCGTAATCAAAATGGCTGGGCTAGCAGGATTCGAACCTACGAATGACGGAGTCAAAGTCCGTTGCCTTACCGCTTGGCTATAGCCCATTAAAGAATAAAAGATTTCATGGTGGAGGATGACGGGATCGAACCGCCGACCCCCTGCTTGTAAGGCAGGTGCTCTCCCAGCTGAGCTAATCCTCCATGTTTAGAGATAGAAATGGGAGGTAAGATTTTTCAATCCTACATCCCATCATTGTATGACCCGTACGGGATTCGAACCCGTGTTACCGCCGTGAAAGGGCGGTGTCTTAACCGCTTGACCAACGGGCCAATTTAAATCTGGCGGAGAAGGAGGGATTTGAACCCTCGCGCCGCTTACGCGACCTACACCCTTAGCAGGGGCGCCTCTTCAGCCACTTGAGTACTTCCCCATTGGCTCCGCAGGTAGGATTCGAACCTACGACCGATCGGTTAACAGCCGATAGCTCTACCACTGAGCTACTGCGGAATAATGTGACGACATTACTTATTATAAAAACAGACTTCCTTGTTGTCAAGAGAATCTATTTTTTTCTTGTTCAACCGTTTTTGCGGCGACTTTTATAATTTATCATATGATTAAATCAGAGTCAAACTTTTTTTACTTCCATTAATTTCCCTGAACATTTTCCACAAACGTACCGCTTTGTGTCGATTCTTCTTTTCCTTACATATCCTAGCCCACAACCTGTACATGTATACAAGTATTGCTTTGACATCTTTCTTTTTGTGACAGATTCTAATGGTTTACAGAATCGCGGAGCGTCCACAGCCTTTAAGAGATTCCGAAAGTCACGATCGCGATGCTGATATCCTTTTCCTTCAAGATGCAAATGATAATGACACAATTCATGCTTAATAATCCCAACTAATTCTTCAATTCCACGTTCTTGATAATACTTTGGATTCAGTTCAATATTGTGAGATTTTAGAAGATACCTTCCACCTGTAGTTTGTAATCGATTGTTAAAAGTGGCTTTATGAAGAAATGGTTTTCCGAACAGCTCTAAAGAAACCTCTTCTACTATCTTTTGTAGTTCAAACTGTTCCATATTTTTTCCTCCATTCCATCCTTTTCGAACAGGACTTACTGTATCTGCATACACTATATATACTCAAACCTATAGTTTGGTAACTTCACCACTATATTATCATTTTTTTATTTTTTGGAGGGTAAAAGTTTATTAACGAGGAGGTTTAGTCTATGCCTACTTGGCTTCAAAACCAAATGAAACGCGCCTACTATGAGAAAAATCGATACCAAATTAAATTATTGAATCAATGCTGGTATTTTTATAGAAAAAAACACTGCTCATGAGCAGTGTTTTAAGATTTTTTAATTTTGTGGCGGCAGCATTGTTAATGCCACTCTTCCTTTTTTAACATCGACGTCATCTATCCAGACCGTTACAACATCTCCGACTGATACTACATCAAGTGGATGTTTTACGAAGTTATTGCTTAGTTTTGAGATATGGACTAAGCCATCCTGCTTAACTCCGATATCAACAAACGCTCCAAAGTCTACAACATTTCGAACGGTTCCTTCAAGCTCCATGCCTTTCGCAAGGTCTTCAAGCTTAAGGATGTCTTTTTTAAGCAATGGTTTTGCCAGTTCATCACGCGGATCACGTTCAGGGCTTACTAATGCTTCTGTAATATCGTGAATAGTGATTTCGCCAATTCCCATCTCAGCAGCCACTTCCTCTGCCACGATAGATGAAATGGCTTCTTTTAATTTATCCGTACCGAGGTCATTACTCGTTAAACCATATTTCTCAAGAAGTTTCTTAACTTCTTTGTAGTTTTCCGGGTGAATTCCTGTTCGATCTAATGGTTCATCACCATCAACAATACGAAGGAAACCGATACATTGCTCATATGTTTTTGCACCTAGGCGTGGAATATTCTTTAATTCGCTTCTGTTCGAAAACTTCCCTTGTTCCTCACGTTTTTTGACGATGTTGTTTGCTACAGCTTTGGATAGGCCAGCTACATATTGTAATAAAGATGGGGATGCTGTGTTCACATTGACTCCAACCTTGTTAACTACTGTTTCTACAACAAAAGTAAGCTGGTCATTTAATTTTTTCTGTGAAACATCATGCTGGTATTGACCTACTCCTACTGACTTCGGATCTATTTTCACTAATTCCGCCAATGGATCCTGAAGTCTTCTTGCAATAGATACAGCACTTCTTTCTTCTACCTGGAAATCTGGAAACTCTTCTCGCGCTATATCGGATGCTGAATACACACTTGCACCCGCTTCATTCACGATAATATAGAAGATTTCTTGATTTACTTCTTTTAAAACATTCGCGACAAATTGCTCTGTTTCTCTTGAGGCTGTACCGTTTCCGATCGCCACCATTTCAACCTTAAATTCTTGTAGAATAGATTTGATTTTCTTAACCGCTTCTTCTTTTTTATTCACTGGTGGGTGCGGATAAATGACATCTATTTTTAAAACTTTCCCTGTTTCATCAACAGCAGCTAGTTTACATCCTGTTCGATATGCAGGATCAACTCCTAGAACAACCTTACCTTTTAGTGGTGGCTGTAACAGTAGATTACGAAGGTTTTCTGAGAAAATGTGAATGGCTCTGTCTTCTGCCTTCTCCGTCAACTCTTTTCGGATTTCTCTTTCAATTGAAGGCTGAATCAAGCGTTTATAGCTATCTTCAATTGTTTCTACGATATATGGAGTTACCGGTGAATTTTCCTTCTTTACGATTTTCCGATGTAAGAAGGTTATAATTCGGTCAAGAGGTGGTTCAATTGATACACGTAAGATTTCCTCTTTTTCTCCACGATTCATCGCTAGTACACGGTGTGGAACTACCTTATGAATAGGTTCCTTGTATTCATAGTACATTTCGTAGACATTTTTTTCGTCTTTTTCTTGATCCTTTACCGCTGTTTCAATCGTGCCTTGTTTGAAGGTTTCATTGCGGATCCATTGACGGAAAGTCGCGTCGTCCGATATCCACTCAGCGATAATATCTTTAGCCCCCTGGATAGCATCTTCAGCACTGATTACCTCTTTTTCCTCTGAGATGAACCCGGTAGCATATTGTAAAACATCTACATTCATCGGGAAAGTATATAACCATTCCGCAAGTGGCTCGAGTCCCTTTTCTTTTGCCACAGTCGCTTTTGTACGACGCTTTTGCTTATATGGTCTGTATAAATCCTCAACCTGTTGTAGCTTTGTCGATTTCATGATTTCTGCTTGAAGGTCATCGGTTAACTTTCCTTGTTCAGAAATAAGTCGAATAACCTCTTCTTTTCGTGTTTCAAGGTTCTGTAAATACGTCCATTTTTCTTGCACATCCTTAATTTGTACTTCATCTAAAGAACCTGTCAGTTCTTTACGATAACGCGCAATAAAAGGTACGGTATTGCCTTCATCTAAGAGGTTAATCACACTATGCACTTGCTTTGTTGTAATTCCAATTTCTTTGGCGATGGTTTTTACCATCATTTCATTTGTTTGCAATGTCTGTGTCAAAACTGTTTTCCTCCTACTTTCACTTCTAACCCTTATCTATTTTACCAAAATTAACTCATCCAAGTACTGCTTCTCGAAGCTTTTTAATGGCTTTTCGTCGGATCCGGGATACATGCATTTGTGAAACCCCGACTATTCTTCCCGTCTCTCTTTGACTCTTCTCCTGAATATACGTGTAGTAAAGAATTCTCTTTTCACGTTTAGTAAGAACATGGAGAGCATTCTTTACATCCAATCTTTTCAATACCTTTTCGTAAGATTTATCTTTCTTACCCACCGTCTCTATTATCGATTTGCCTTCAGAATCCGGGTCAATCGGCATTTCAATTGACTTTGAATAATATGCTTGTCCAAGTTCCATTGCTTCTAGAACTTCCTTTTTATCTATTTGAAGATGATTTGCGATTTCATGTACCTCTGGTGTCCTTTGCAGGGCTATTGTAAGTTCTTCTTTTGCCTTTTTTATCTTAATTCCGAGTTCCTTAGCCCCTCTTGGCACATGTACACTCCATGTTTTATCACGTAAAAAGTGTTTAATTTCACCAATAATTGTTGGTACAGCAAAGCTATTAAAGCTCTTTCCAACCGTTCGATCGAATCTTCTAATCGCACCTAAAAGCCCAATTCTCCCTACTTGGACAATATCTTCGTGAAAAGCTCTGCCTTTCGAGTAGTTCCAAGCAATTGAATTAACAAGATTTTCATACTTCTCAACGATTTCCCTTTCTATTTCCTTTGAGCCAGTTTTTTGGAAGTCCTGTACCAGCCTTTCTACTTCATCTCGTCTCGGATTTGTAGATTGCCTTTTCATTTTTTCCACCGCTCTCTCTTTTTTTGTTTTGAAAGGTATTTAAGGATAATCCTTATTATGTACTTCGATAGAAAAGATGTGATGTCCTTCACATTTCAGAATTTGTTACATAAGTAAAATGCTTTTGTAATATATTATGCAAATGGCATTTATAGGATCAATTTGACTAAGAACGCCACATTTGTGGGACTAAAAAATAAAAGAAGCTACCACGGGGTAACTTCTCATAGACGTATCACATATAAATAAATGAATTAAAAATCGATGAGTCCTAAACTAATTTGTAAGGCATCATCCACTCTGTCCATCATCTCTTCATCGAGATGTGTTATCTTATCGGTTAGACGCTGCTTATCGATTGTACGAATTTGTTCTAACAGAATAACTGAATCGCGCTCAAATCCATAACGCTCCGCATCGATCTCAACATGGGTTGGGAGCTTCGCTTTTTGAATTTGTGCAGTTATGGCTGCGACAATGACTGTGGGACTAAACCGATTCCCGATATCGTTTTGGATAACAAGAACAGGACGAACGCCTCCTTGCTCTGAGCCAACAACTGGGGAGAGGTCTGCAAAATAAACGTCGCCACGTTTTACAATCAAATGATTACCCCCCGCTAACTAAGCGTTCTACGGTGTGGTCAGCCTCAGATTCAGCTAAAAAAGCCTCCGATGCAATAGTAAGGTTGATTTTTGCCATTTCCATGTAACCGCGTCTCATAGATTCTGTAATTTGACGCTTCTTTCTCTCGCGTAGATACATTTTTGTAGCTTGATAAATCAGTTCATTACGGTTACCGTTTTCTTGTTTCACTAGGCCATCCAACTCACTAATTAGGTTTTGTGGTAATCGTACTAGAATTTCTGTTGTTGCGCTGGATTCAGACACAAACATACACCTCCACCAACTTGCCACCAATATTCTACTCCAATCTTAATAATACCATTATTATGATTAGATGCAAAGCTTAATCCATTAATTCTTAATTATTATCGACATATACAATTGGTTTTTATGCATAGGTTTTACAAGGTTTCCAGAACCTGCATTTATTTTCGTGCATAAAAAAAGAAAGTTATCCAACGTGTACAACCATTGTACTATTTTCTCTACTAGTAATGTCTTAATAACGGATTTCTCACTTCAATTATTCTCTTATTTCTTAAAAAAATACGTGGAACCCGAAAACTTATCGTACATGTAACCTCGTAGTTGATTGTTTCAAGAGCACTTGCTACATCGTCTACACTAATAATTTTGTTTTTTTGCTCCCCGATTAACGTGACTTTTGTGCCTATCGGGAGTTTATTTGGAAGTCGGACCATAAATTGGTCCATGCAGACACGACCAATGATTTGACAAAATTCACCGTCAATTAAAACGTTCGTATTCTGTAGTTTCCGAACCCAGCCATCGGCATAGCCAACTGGAACTGTTCCGACCCACATATCTTCATCTGCTGTAAATGTTGCCCCATAGCTTACTTTTTCGCCTTTTGAAATTCGTTTTACATGGACAAGCTTGCTATGGAAAGAAAAAGCTTGCTCGAGCTCGTATGGCAGTTGATCTTTTATTTCCAGTGATGGAGTCATTCCATACATCCCAATTCCCAGTCTCACCATATTAAATACTTTATCGGGGAAACGATAGCCAGTTGCACTATTTGCACAATGTACTAACTTCGGTTTAAATGGAATCCATTCAAGCATTGCCTGGAAATTCCGATATTGTTGTTCAAAATAAGATGTATCAATTTCGTCTGCTGTTGCAAAATGAGTAAAAACACCTTCAAGTTGGAGTTGAGGATTTTGCTCGATTTTCCTAAGGATTGTTTGCAATTCCCCTTTTTCTTTAACTCCAAGACGTCCCATTCCTGTATCAAGTTTCAAGTGAAGGGTAAGTGGAGTACTGCCTTGATAGTTTTCCAATACCTCATCAAGCCACTCCCCGCTATATATGGTGAGGGCTATATTGTGTTCTGCTGCAAGCGCTACGTCAGTTGGACGTGATGCTCCAAGTACAAGAATCGGTGCATCTATTCCTCCGTGGCGTAGAGAGACCGCTTCATCGATAAAAGCAACTGCAAGATGGGTAGCTCCCGCTTCAAGGGCAGTTTTTGCAACCTCCACGTCTCCGTGTCCATAGGCATTTGCTTTAACGACCGCCATTACCTCTACGGGTTCCGGTAAAAACCCTTTCATGTTTTTTACATTATCAAAAATGCAATCTAGATCCACTTCAACCCAAGTATCACGATAAAAATGGGTAGAGTCCATGAATAAACACCTTCTTAGATTATTAACTACTATATGAATTCGATGATTAAACTTAGTTGTGTCCATGTCAATGGTAGTTTTTCATCATACCCATCTTAACATATGACGAAAAAAAGAAAATATGTTGAAGAAAATTCACAATACATGGCAAAGACCCCTTTGGATGGCAAAGGGGTCTTACAAAATTATTATTTAAAAATTAACACCTTACCCACTGTACCATCAGCACTTTGGCCAACAACACGGAATTTCAGACCGTATTCAGGAATATTACGTCCTGCATCAACTAAGCCTGGGTTACTATAGTCGGCACTGTCGTCAAATAATGGTGTGCGTTGGGTGAAGTTGTCTTTCATTGTAAATTGACCTGGGTAATCTAAGAACATTTTCTCTGATTTCTCCAAACTAAATGCTGCATCATGTAGTTGATAACGTGATGCACCCACCGCTTTGTCACTCCAGTAGTTAGTATGTTGGTCGGCGTCTACAACCCCTAGGAATCCATCACCAGGATGTTCGCCAGTCCAATTATTGTCATAGCTTTCATCGACATACCAGACAACTAAACCTGGATCAAACGACATTAGGCTTGCACCACGGCGGATATGCTTTAATCCTTCATCTACACCATTATGAGTTCTCCATTCTAGTAAATAGTAATGTGTTGATGTATATTTACCATCATGTTTTTCAAAACCATCTAATGTGAATTGCGGTTCTCCTTCCGCTCCATCAGCGAACACTTCATTTCCGTCTACAGTTACTCTTACATTATCCGCAAAGAATCCATCAAGATTTGTCGCCCAGTCTGTCATTGAACGGAATTGTAGTTGAATTTCTTGTCCAGCAAACTCACTTAAATCAATTGTTTCATGAACCCAACCGTTACTTGAACCAGTGTAGCCAGGTAGATTTTCTTTAATTGCTGGATATCCGTCTGGGTCAAGAGTTGATGATGTTCTGTCACTTGAAAGCGACGTCCATGTTTCACCACCATCTGTTGAGACTTGAACCATGGCATAATCCCAATCCTTTTCGATGTTATACCAAGCGTCAAAGTCTAAGGTTGCACTTGTTTTATCTGTTAAATCGACTGTTGCCACCATTTTATGGTCAGCCTCGTCACCTTTACCGCCATAATATTCAAAAGATCCAGTAGCAGGAGTATTTAATACATTTACCTTTCCTGGTAAATCAACACGTACTGCATCATTATTGGTACCTTTTGTTACCGCCTCATCAAGAAGTACTTCAGTTCCCTGTTTTGTAATATCATCAGCATGTAAGGTTGTTCCACTTAACCAATTACCACCATGAAGGCTTTGTAGCATTTCTTTTGCAAACGGACTCATACCAGGCGGTTCTGTACCAGGTATATCTCCAGCCCAACTACCCGATGACATTAAAGACCAAAATTCGATGGCTTCTCCTGCTCCGCTATAAATCGTGTCATACTCATCAGGAAGACCTAAATCATGACCAAACTCATGAGTAAACACACCTGCAGCCCCGTCTTCAGGTTCGATTGTGTAATCAAATGCACCTAAAAGTCCGCCAAAACGGTCACTATTTGAAGTTCCTCCAGGTACAGCAACTAATTGACCAAGGTCCCAACGGTGCGACCAGATAGCATCTCCTCCAAGAGACCCTCCACCTGCTTCTTCACCTACACCTGCATGGATAACCATAAGATGGTCAATAATTCCGTCTGGCTCATTATAAACACCATCTTCATCATAATCGTCACGATCCCAAACATCGTATTCACTTAAGTCTACATTTGGATCTTGCCCAGCTTTTGTTAAAGCTTCATACACTAACGTACGTGCACGAGCATCACTGCCGTCTGGCGTTGGGTAATTCCCACCATAATAAGCAGCTGGATGATCAGCTGTATACCAGCCAGCTACAGTTCCATCAACTGTATAACTTCCACCTGATTGTTGTTCATAATATTGCTTCATGGATATTAAATTTTCTCCGTTTGGTCCTTCATATCCATCCTCTCCGAAAATCATGTTTTGGAAATGATCATGGGTATAGTCCTCATACCACATGTCTGTTTCTTCTTTTGTAATGGAGCTTTTTTCATAGTCTGGGAAATCAATGGCTAGGACTAGAACCTTATCATGGCGTACGTCACCGTTATATCCCTCTTCTTGTACAGGATCTACTGTATTTTTCTTAGCTTGTCCAAGCTTGTTCCCCTTTCCATTTTTCAACCCATTGTTATTTGTTTTATTTGCAGATTTAAGATTGGCATCAAGCCCCTTTGGTAGCTTGTCCTTTGTTTGGCCAGAGTTTGATGCTTTTGCTTTTAGGAATTTTTTCAACACCTTCTCCGCTTCTGCTGGTGAAGCATTTTTTGCAATTTTGCCGTTTTTCTTGAGCATTTCAATGAGCTTTTCATCGTTTGCGATTCCTAAGTCGATTGGTGAGCCTTGTGAAGCTAGTTTTGAGGATACATCTGATGCGCTAGCATTTGTTGACATGGCTGGACCTGCTAATAGTCCAACGCTTAATGATAAAGCAAGTGCTGTGGAAAAAATCTTTTTCTTCTTCAATTTCATACCCCTCCTACAATCTGTTTTTAGTTCCGTACATTTTGTCCATAATTTCTAACAATCCCAACCCCTTTCAATACTTGGACATGTCTCGCTTAAATAATGTAACAGAGTCTTTTTAAAAAATTTGTAGAAATTCTATATATAGAACTTTTTTTGTTCGTTAAATTCTTCGTTCTATCATCCTCATCCGACAAGATACTTCGGTTTGTGAAATAAATCGTAAAGGATGCCGTCGAAATTTAAAGACAAAAAAACAGACCCGATTATTCGGGCCTGGGTTCGGAGTTTATTTTACAGCCTTGCCTTGTACTGTACGTGCAACTGAGATTAACTCTTCTTGAGTTAAATCATCTGATGCAATCATAAATTCTGCACCATTGTGTGTCCATGAAATTGCTTTATCTGTAAGAGTACCAACTGTAAATCCAAGGTCAACAGGCTCACCGCTTAATGAAATCGTTGTAGCAACCTCAGCAACGCGGGCTGTTTCCTGGATCAGTGTGAAGGTTTTCTCTCCACCAAAAGTCATAATGACACGTGTTCCATTTTCCGTTTCGATTTTCTTTTCTTCTTTTAATTCAACTCCAGCAAGGGCATCCTCTGAAGGATATAGAACTTCTAGTGGTTGCTTATCAACCTCACCCATAACTGGGATCTCACCAATATTTGCAGAAGACATATTCTTTTCAACATCAAATGCTGATTTATCAAAGCTTGCATCAAACTCAACCTTCGTGAATTCAACTAACAACAATACTTTACGATCAGGGTCCATTACCTTAACAGAAACTGGAGCTAAGTCCTTTTTGTTAAATGTAATTTCTTGTTTTGGCAGCATATTATTATTTTTGTAATTTGTTTTTGTTTCAAAAATGTACTGATCCTTTGTAGCTGTAAATTTCGCTTCTGGATCTTCCTGCACATCATGTACTAGAGATTCAAACAGATACGCTTGGCTGCTGTTTTCTGGCCAGTCACTTTGGAAACGGAAGCTTTTGTTAAGAGCAGGTGTCAGAACAAATACTCCTTCTTCATTGCGCAAAATCATCTGGCTTTGGTCCTTTTCTGCATTCTTAAGGTTTACTCGATAGAATGTCGGCTCCTTGTGCCAAATTTCCACTTCATATACTTGTGGATCATTGCCTGTTTGAAGCGTCATCTTCGCATCTGCCTTATAGCCAGTCATTTTTTGTACCTTTGCATCTAATGCACTAACCACATCTTCTTGTGATTTTTCCCCACATGCCGCTAGTACAAGGGCAATAAGTAGCCCTAATAACAACAAAAATACTTTTTTCTTCATTTCCTCTTCAACCCCTTTGCCTCTTATCGCCTATTGGTAGAGACAAAGTGTATTAAGTGACGAACAGGTTAGGAATCATTTCCGTGCGTATTAGGACCCCTTCATTTTCCTAGCGTTCTTTCCAACTCAACCGTGAAGCTTATTTACCAAACTAAGTGAAAATCACACCGTTCATCATATTCATACACCTTGTCTCACCTACCGCACTAAAAATATATGAGGCAAAGTTGTGTAATATGCAGACTAGCTTGACAAGCTTTCAAGAATTACTTGCGCAACGGCATAATCTTTACTGTGCGTGATGGATAAATGGGCCTTTTGATTCATTGGTCTTATAAGGACTGGCTTACCTTTTTCATCTGATAAAACCTCGATATCCAAAAAACTCAAATTCTCACCAATTCCAGTTCCAACAGCCTTTGAATATGCTTCTTTCACGGCGAACCGACCTGCAAGAAACTCTACCTGGCGGGACTCAGAAAGACGAAAAAATTTTTCCTTCTCTGCATTTGTTAATATCCGATCTACAAATTTTTTCTGTCTATGTAAAATTTTTTTAATTCTTTCAAGCTCTACAATATCAATACCTGTTCCAATGATCATTTCAAAATCCTTTCTTCTATAAAAAAGCTTTCAATCATAAGATGGTACAAACGTTAGAGGATGTTCGCCATCTTTTGAAGAATATAGTACGATAAGATGACTACATAAAGGAGTAATAAGATGTTTATAAGAACTGAAAGCTTTCGTCAATTTTTACGATTATATCCTATTATATCAATATTAATCGGGATTCATATTTTTCTTTGGCTGTTGATTTTTTTATCTCTTCCATTTGGAACAACTCTTATGCAGCACATGATTGGATTCAATTTTTTAATTTCTGAAGGCGAGTATTGGAGATTAGTCACTCCCATTTTTGTACATAGCGGGTTTGGCCATATGTTGTTTAATTCATTTTCACTTGTCTTGTTTGGGCCTGCGTTAGAAAGGATGTTAGGTAAATTCAAATTTATCATTGCCTATCTTTTAACCGGGGTAGCTGCAAACCTAGCAACCTTTTACATTGAACCACTAGAGTTTGCCCACGTTGGTTCTTCAGGGGCTATATTTGGATTGTTTGGTATTTACTTATATATGGTCTTGTTCCGTAAAGACTTGATTAGTCAAATGAATTCTCAACTCATTATGACAATTTTAATCATTGGTCTAGTCATGACATTTATAAATACCAATGTCAATATTATCGCCCATATATTTGGTTTTCTTGCCGGCGCTATCATTGGACCGCTCGTTCTACCGAAAAGCTCAGGACAGCCACAGATCATCATGGCAGGAGATTCATCTTACAGACCTCGAATGAGGATTCCTAGACAATTTTCTATCAAACATATTATCTGGTTAATCATTATCATCTTGGTGATACTCGGAATTTTCCTCTAAAAATGAAAGAGCTAAAGCGACTCCGCTTTAGCTCTTGTTAATCATTAAACGGCATATCTTCTGCCATTTTCTTATTTCGCTGTCTGTACCATTCCCAAATGATCCAGCAATCAGAAATCTGTAGATCCTTCACTTCAAACCCTTTGCCTGCGATTGCTGATTTAATAAAGGTTTTAACTGTTCCAAGATTTTTTTTCCTTTGGAAGTGGGATTGTTTCTTGTCCAAGGATTGGATTCGCTTTTTATGATGAAGAACGGTTACTTTACTAAAAAAGCGAAACTGTAAGGTTAACTGGTCCCCCTCTATCTTCCAGCCAGCCACTTTATAGCGACTATAGCCAAGCATTACTCCAATAGGTAAAAGGAGCAAACCTAGGTAACCCCATGAACTAAAGACATAGGACAACATGACAATTGCTGGTACAAACGCTAGAAAAGGCAGCATTCCCCTAAACATATATCTCCACTTTGCATTGGGTGGTGCGTAATTTTCAATTTCTTGCATCTGATAGTCAGATACAAAATGCTGCAACAAATGATTAATGGCATTTTTCTTTACTAAAGGAAAGAGCACAGTTGAGAAATCTTCTCCTTTATTAATCGAGCCACCAGCACTTTCAATATATACTGTTGCATAGCCTAAAGGCTGCCTGATTAAATTCTCACCAATACGTATGGCCTGTATCCGTGTTAACGGAATGGTTGTCTGCTTCTTTTCAATCAATCCTCTCGTTATAAAAAGCTCATCTTCTCGTTTTACGACTGTAAAATTGGCGTAGCGAAGGGTCATAATTAAAATCCCAACTATCCACGCGATCAATAAGAACAAAGCAATGAGTGCGATGATATAGATTAAAATCGATAGACTGACATATTTTTCAATCGTATTATATAATTTTTCAAACGGTAGATATTCTGCAAACTGACTCAAAAATGCGAGTACACCGGAAATAACAATCCCGATTCCCCCTGAGGTGGATGCAAGGACCAGCAGTTCCTTTGGAGTAATTTGATATGTAAATCTCGTTTTTTGTGTTTCAGTTTCTTCTTCCTCATGCTTTTTCGAACGGGATAAAATTTCACGTAATTGATTGGCTTCTTCTTCTTTAATAGCTGTTAGAACAGCCTCAGCCTGCATACCCCCACCCGCTGTTTCCACCTGTAGTTTGACCAATCCAAAAATTCGTTGAATAATACCAGCGGAAACATCTATCGTTTGAATTCGCTCAATGGGTATATAGCGTTTTTTACGGATAATCACTCCATATTCAATTCGTAACTCTCCACTTTCTATCCGATAGGTGTAACGATACCAATGCAAGACTCCATAGATCAACATTAATAGAATAAAAGCACATGCACCTAATAAATAATACTTTTCAAAATCATCCCCCGGCCCAACAAAAAAGAGGAAAACTAAAGGGAGTATCATTTCTTTCAGTTGCTTAAGGAAGCTTAAAATGCCAGCAACCGGATGCATCCGACGTGATTCAAACATCATCTTCATCCACCCTTGCTAATCTTGAAATTGAGTCACGCAATTGGTCTGCTTCCTCCAAATCAAGTGCTGGTATTTCATGAACTGTTGCTGCTGTGGAAATAGTAACAGTAGCTAAATGATGTTTACGCAACAACGGACCTTGCTGAGTATCAACGTGTTGGACGCGGTTCATCGGTATAATTGTTCTTTTTACAATTAAAACGCCACGTTGGAGGTCAATTTCATGTTCATGTACCTCATATCTCCAGCGTTTCCACTTCAGCTTCGGTAAAATGAAAATAGTTAAAATTGACTCAATCATGCAAAGTATAAGTAGACCAGTTAATATCCAGTACGTCCAATCAAAAATAATCGTAAGGACTAAGACCGTAATGGCTATAGCCCAACCAATCATAGACGAAATGATTGCAGATGTTTTCCATACTGTTAAGGCACGTGTACTAATCCGATTTTTCGGGATGTCCCTCATAATCAACAACCCCTTCTGAATTGGAATATTATTCTTACCAACCTTCTCAGTATAAATGATTTTGAGAAAATTTGACATAAGAAAAAATAGTAGCCATAATAACATCCGACTAATTGACACAAGATTATCTTCTGGGTGATATTCATCCACACTTTGAAGGGGATTTCGTACTGACTCTCGACCGCTTATCCCCTTCATATACTCTATGAAGAGATTTCGAACTTTTTCTTTACCACTTTTCCTCTTCATCTACGCTATGAAGAGGATTTCATACTGTTTCTCCACCGCTTTTCCTCTTCATCCACCATATGAAGAGCATTTCGGACTGATTCTCTACCGTTTATCCACTTCATCCACCATATGAAGAGCATTTCGGACTGATTCTCTACCGTTTTTCCTCTTCATCTACGCTATGAAGAGGATTTCCTACTGATTCTCTACAGTTTTTCCCCTTCATCTACGCTATGAAGAGGATTTCCTACTGATTCTCTTTCGCTTTTCCTCTTCATCGACTTTATGAAGGGGATTTCATACTATTTCTTTACCGTTTTTCCTCTTCATCCACGCTTTGAAGAGGATTTCCTACTGATTCTCTACCTATTTTCCTCTTCATCGACTTTATGAAGAGGATTTCGTACTGATTCTCTACCGATTATCCCCTTCATCCACCCTATGAAGAGGATTTCCTACTGATTCTCTACCTATTTTCCTCTTCATCTACGCTATGAAGAGGATTTCGTACTGATTCTCTTACGCTTTTCCTCTTCATCGACTTTATGAAGGGGATTTCGTACTTTTTCATTACCACTTTTCCACTCACCCACGCTATGAAGAGGACTTCTAACAGTATCTCTACTGCTTTTCCTTTTCATCCCCGCAATAAAGAGGATTTCGTACTGATTTATCTACCGTTTTTCCTCTTCATCCACGCTATGATGAGAAATCCAAACAGCTCTCGACCACTTTTCGTGTTCATCATTCATACAAACCAAAAAAGGCGTGCTAAACTGGGGTCAGTTTACACGCCTTTCTTTGGTTGTTAAAATTATTCTTCGTTTTTACGGAAATTGCCGCGTCGATTGCTACTTGAAGAGTAACGATTTCCGCCGGATCCTTGACGACCACCTGAACCTTGTCGTCCTGCATTTCCTCGACCGCGGTCACGACCACCCTTATAACGCCCACGGTCACGTCCACCACCACGATTATTATCACGGTTGTCTCTCTTTACGCGAACAGGTGCTTCCTCAGTTAGTTTAATTGGAGTTGCATCTGGCTCTTTAGTCATTAACTTAATTGCAGCTGCAACAACAGAAACTGAATCATGCTCTTCTAAAAGCTCTTCAGCGATACGAGTATAATATGATAAATTATTGGACTCGATCATAGATACGATTTTTTCCATCGTGATCTTTTGTTGACCTTCTAAAGCCTCATCTAATGTAGGTGGCTTCATTTTGTCCATTTTACGTTTTGTTGTATTTTCCACGTTTTTAAGTTGACCAATTTCTCTTGGTGTTACGAAAGTCATCGCCATACCATGTTTTCCTGCTCTACCTGTACGTCCAATTCGGTGTACATAGCTTTCAGGGTCTTGCGGAATATCGAAGTTATAAACATGAGTCACACCAGAAATATCAAGTCCACGGGCTGCAACATCTGTTGCAACTAATACTTCGATAGATCCTTCTTTGAATTTACGTAAGACGGATATACGTTTTGCCTGACTAAGGTCACCGTGAATACCTTCTGCTGCATATCCTCTTAAATTTAGTGCTTCAGAAAGTTCATCAACACGACGCTTCGTACGTCCAAAGATAATCGCTAACTCTGGAGATTGGATATCTAATAAACGAGTTAGGACATCGAACTTTTTCTTTTCTTGTACTTCTAGGTAGTATTGTTGAATGTTTGGTACTGTTACTTCTTTTGCTTTTACTTTCACAACTTGTGGGTCTTTCATGAAACGCTCAGCAATGCGTTGGATTGGACCTGGCATAGTTGCAGAGAAAAGTAAAGTTTGACGTTCATCGGGAACACCTTTTAAAATTGCTTCAATATCCTCAATAAAGCCCATGTTTAACATTTCATCTGCTTCATCTAGGACAACCGTTTTTACATTTTGAAGCTTAAGAGTTTTACGATTAATATGGTCTATTACACGTCCCGGAGTACCAACAATGATATGAGGGTGTTTCTTAAGTGAACGAATCTGGCGAGAGATATCCTGCCCCCCATAGATTGGTAAGATTCGAACACGGTTGAAGTGCCCGATTTTATGAAGTTCTTCAGATACCTGAATCGCAAGTTCACGAGTTGGTGCAATGACAATTCCTTGAATGTTGTCGTCTTTTACATCAACATTTTCGATAAGCGGAATTCCAAAAGCCGCTGTTTTTCCTGTTCCTGTTTGAGCTTGACCAATTACGTCATGCCCTTTTAATGCTAATGGAATCGTTTGTGCTTGAATAGGGGTTGCCTCTTCAAACCCCATTTTACTAATTGATTTCATTAGGTCTTGACTAATCCCTAGTTCGTTAAAAACTGCCAATTTTTTCATACTCCTTTTTGCTAATCTATTTGTACAATGACAAAATTGACTATTTAGACGGGAAATCTGTATAGACACTGGGCTTTTCGCCTCTAATCAAATGCGCCTTGGCGTATTTGTGCCCGATTTTTTAGGCCAAAAGGAAGTGGATCATAAAGACGTTGGGACATGACGTGCTCCACAGTCTTTACTCTTTTTCCTAAAAGTCACCTCTGAAAAACCGTGGCATCTGCCAGGGGCCTTAACTTTATTCAAACGGGGTTTAGACCCCTAATAAATTTTCGATGCTTTTCTTGCATTCATCCCACATACAATAGTGAGGGCTTTTCTGAATAAAGTTAAATACGATTTTTAAGCTGGATACAAATGTTTGCATCATGATCGCAAAACCTACACATGATGATAAGTGCGTGGTAGGTAGGCATCTGCCTAGTATTTATAGTAGATCAGAATCTAATTCTGCTTAAAAAAAGGACATTTTCCGTGAAATAACGGAAGTAATGCCCTCAGGGTTCACGTCCAAAAAGTTAATAAAAGGGCGTTACCAATTAATTACAAGTTATGCCCTTTTTAACACTGTAGTTGTAATCTTACCACTACCCCTTTATAAATGCAATAAAGCTGAATTTTCAATGATTAGTATATACATTCTTTTGTGGTTTCATGTAAGAATGAATCTACCTCTTTAAATAGTGTTTCCTGGTCCCCACCATAACAAACATGATGCTTTGCACATGGTAAAAAAAGGAGTCTTTTTTGCGTAGATGAGATGACTTGATTCAAGTAATGCGCACTTTTAATTGGGACAATCCCGTCGCATTCGCCTTGAACAATTAAGGTAGGCACATTTATTTGGTTTAGCAACGGCCTAATCTTTCTCACAAGCTTTCGAAATTCAATTGTCGCCGATAGAGGAGTGTCAACGATTTTCTTTTTATACCGTAAAAAAAGTTCATTTTTATGAAGATTTTTGTTTAGGCCATCGCGAAGCATTAGTTTTATATCGGAAACGAGTTGTTTTGGATTGATATAATAAGCAGCGGCACTTAGTAAGACAAGCTTTTGAATTGGAAAACGCGTTGCTAAGTAACCAGCGATTATTCCTCCCATCGAAAAACCGATGACAAATACCTGATCACAAGTATGAAGGAGCTCAACTAACTCTTTTTCTGCATATTCAATCCATTCCAAGTAATGGGTTCCCTTTAAATTCAAATTCTCACCATGACCGGGCAAGGTTGGTGTTCGGACAACCCAATCTGTTGTATGGCGGATATGCTCTGCAAGTGGCTCAACCTCATATGGAGCCCCAGTAAAACCATGTATGAACAGACAGCCAATCACCAAAATTTCTCCTTTCAATCAAATGCGCTTTGGCGTATTCGCGCCCGATTTTTAGGCCTACAGGAAGTAGGTCATAAAGACGTTGCCACAGGAAGTGGCGTATTTAGTTTTTGATCTTACTACTCGAAATTTACTTCTTAAAAATCGTGCATCCGCCGGGGCCTTTTTACTTTATTCAGTCGAGGCTGAATACAGTAAAAATATTTTTGAAATAATTGTAATGTTTTTGTAACATTTATTGTTTTCAAACGTACTAATAAGTAAGAAACAAATTTGGGAGGTTTTAAAATGGACAAGCTATTCAATGAAAACTCAGATTTTATGAAAGAACTATTATCTTACTCCTTAGGTATTTTACTGACTATTCTAATCATACTACCATTTATAAACTAGAAAAGCTCGGCAGGTGCACGCCGAGCTTTTTCTTATTTTTTGAAGGCAAAGATGACTTCCTCGAGCTTCATCCCTCTTGAACCTTTTACTAAAAGAATATCCTCTTCTGATAATAGGTTCCGTAAAGCTTCTATTAGCTTTTCTTTGTCTTGGAACGCAGAAACACGTTCTTCAGGAAAAAGTTCTTTTGCTCCGTTGGCGATATGTTCACCTAATGTACCGTATGTGAATACATAATCAACCTTGTCAGGCTGAATGAAGCGCCCCACCTCTTCATGATATTCATTTTCGTTGTCCCCAAGCTCAAGCATGTCACCCAATACGACTATTTTTTTGCCAGAGGACTTTAAATCATGAACTAGGCTGATGGCAGCTTTCATAGATAGTGGGCTTGCATTGTAAGCATCATTAATTAGTTTTGTACCGTTGACTCCCTCAATTAACTCAAGCCTCATATTCGTAATCTTAATTTGTTTCAAGCCATTTTCGATTTGGTCCCAGGATAATCCGAAATGACGAGCAACTTCAATTGCTGCCATCGCGTTATTAACATTATGTTTTCCTAAAACTGGCACATAAAATTCCTTGTTCTCCTGTTCATTAATGGAAAAATAAGTACCCTCATTTTCTTGTTTAATACGTAACGGATATAGATCATTTTTCGTTGTCTCACCAAAGGTTGTCGTATGAATATCCATTGCCTTAACCCGCTCTGTTAAAAGTGGCTCATCTCCATGATAAATAAGCAAGCCATCCTTAGCTAACCCATCAACAATTTCAAGTTTTGCCTTGGCAATTCCTTCACGAGAACCGAGATCCATCATATGAGATTCACCAATATTCGTTATAACTGCCACATCAGGACGTGCTAATAAAGTTAGGAATTCAATTTCGCCGAAAGCACTCATTCCCATTTCAAGCACAGCAACTTCCGTATCTTCTTTTAAGCGTAAAAGAGTTAAAGGCAGGCCGATATGATTATTGAAATTTCCTTCTGTTTTTTGAACACGCATTTTCGTTGATAAAACAGCTGTAACCATATCTTTTGTTGTTGTTTTCCCATTGCTTCCTGTAATCCCGACGACTTTTATCGAAAGCTCATCCCTATAGTTTTTGGATAGAGTTTGAAGAGCTTCTAATGTGTCCTTTACAAAGATAACAGGTATTTGCTGTGGTGGATTTGGTTGGTCACTGCCCCATAGTACCGCTACTGCACCATTATCAATCGCTGACTCCACAAATTGGTGGCCATTAAACGTTTCACCGATGATTGGTATGTACAGATTTCCAGGTGAGATCGTTCTTGTGTCAATGGATACACCTTCTATCACAACATTTTGGTATTGTAGATCAAGCTTTTCACCATTTGCCATCAGTGCGATTTGTGCCAATGTCTTTTTTATCATGAGATTCTCTCCTTTCATAAAGAAACACTATTCAGAATTAAGAATAGTGTTTTTTAATCAAATGCGCCTTGGCGTATTTGCGCCCGATTTTTTCGAGCTTGCTCGAAAACTTTCCTTTGAAAAATCGTGGCATCCGCCGGAGGCTTAACTTTATTCAATCTAGGTCTCAGCCCTTACTAAATTGTATACCTTTATTACATTCATTCCACCCAAAAGAGTGAGATTTGTATTGAATAAAGTTTTTTAGATAGTGTATTTAATCGTTTGTTTTTCGTTATGGCGCTCGATTGCAAGCTCAACTAATTTTTCAATAAGTTCTGGATAACTTACACCAGCTTCCTGCCAAAGTAATGGGAACATACTGAATGGTGTAAATCCAGGCATCGTGTTAACTTCATTAATGATGACCTTTCCTTCTTTTGTTAGGAAGAAGTCCGCTCTAACTAATCCTGAGCAATCAAGTGCTTTGAACGCTTTAATTGCTTCTGTTTTGACATTTTCATATTGCTCATCTGTGATATCCGCAGGAATGATGAGAGCTGTATCGCCATCTTCATATTTTGCTTTATAGTCGTAAAAATCTTTCTTCGGTACGATTTCTCCAACAACTGAACAGCTAGGATTGTCATTTCCAAGGACACCGATTTCTATTTCGCGGCCAATGATGGCCTCTTCAATAATGACTTTACGGTCAAACATGAAAGCTTCTTCGAACGCTTTTTCCAGGCTTTCACGGTCTGTTGCTTTGCTAATACCAACGCTTGAACCAAGGTTTGCTGGCTTTACAAAGCAAGGATAGCCAAGTTCTTTTTCAACTTTAGCGTACGCCTCTTCTGGATTTTGTTTCCATTCGCTACGAATATATGAAGCATATTTCGCTTGAAGCAACCCAGCTTGACCAAAGATGTTTTTCATAATGACTTTATCCATGCCAGCTGATGAAGCAAGCACACCATTTCCAACATATGGAATGTTCATAAGCTCAAGCAGTCCCTGAACCGTTCCATCCTCACCATTTGGTCCATGTAACAACGGGAACACAACATCGATTGATTCATTCTGAGCTGATTGCTGCGCAGGAAAAAGTTCTGAATTTAACGAAACAGGTGAAATGGCTGTTCCGGTCTCTTTTAATACTAACTTCTTCACGTCATCAACTGGACCTGTCAATTGATTCCCACGAATCCATTCGCCTTGTTCTGATATATAAATGGGATGAATATCATATTTTGAGTGATCTAATGCTTTGATAACAGCTAATGCGGTTTGTAAGGAAACCTTATGCTCAGCTGATTTCCCTCCGTATAGCAAGCCTAGTTTTACCTTCATTAAGCTTCCTCCTAAAAATTCGTATACCCTTTATTTTAACATTAACGCTTTTATATTATATAACAATTACATAACATTTCTATAATTTATTACATGTGTCTAGAAATGTGTCTGTCTAGGCTTGAACCTAATTTTTGAATGATGAAGTGTGTGGAATTGCTGTAGCCAGAAAAAATTGCACAATACCAACCTTAGCCAACAACATAAAAAGCCTTGACGAAAAAGTCGTCAAGGCTTTACAACTATTCTAATGCACTAGCGCTTTGGCCAATGGTGTAGATGTGTTCTTGTTGGATGTTTTTTTTAATTTCGAGTGACTTGATATGGTGACCATCCATTTCGATAATTCTAAACTCATAATCCCCAAATGGAATTTTGTCACCAGGGTGAACATCGATTTGCTCTGTTAAAATCCAACCACTTATCGTATCCACATCTGTATCGTCAATTTGTAAACCAAACAAATCGTTAACTTCTCCGATTAAGACCTTACCATCTAAGATGGTAGTCGTATCGTTAATTTTTTGGATGGCCGGTTTTTCATCTGTATCGAATTCATCGCGGATTTCCCCAACGATTTCTTCGATAATATCCTCAACCGTAACCAATCCAGAAGTTCCACCATATTCATCTATTAATATTGCCATGTGTACGCGTTCTTTTTGCATTTTTGCTAATAATTCCTGAATTGGAATTGACTCAATCACATGGATAATTGGTCTCGTATAATCCTCTATTGTTTTCCCATCTGCTCCTGTACCTGTCACAACATCGGTTAGTAGTTCTTTTAGGTTAACCAATCCAATGATATGGTCCTTATCCCCGTCAAGGACCGGATAACGTGTATACTTTTCACTCGTCATAATCGTTAAAATTTCTTGGACAGATTTGTCATTTTCAAGCGCGATGATCTCGGTACGAGGTACCATAATTTCTTTGGCTACACGATCATCAAATTCAAAAATATTATTCACATATTTATATTCAGACTGGTTAATTTCACCATTTTTATAACTTTCAGACAAAATAAGTCTCAATTCCTCTTCGGTATGGGCAATATCGTGTTCTGAGATTCTTTTAAAGCCGAATAATCCAGTTAACAAACGAGCAGAGCCGTTTAATACCCAAATGAACGGAAACATCAATTTATAGAAAAAGATTAATGGTCTAGCAAAAAACAAGGTTATTCGTTCCGCTTTTTGAATCGCAATTGTTTTAGGTGCGAGCTCCCCGACAACTACATGTAAAAACGTAATGGTCAAGAAGGCTAATGCGATTGATAAAACAGTTGAAAACGAATCCGGTATATTTAAAATACCGAATAATGGATGAAGTAAAGCCTCCACAGTTGATTCTCCAAGAAAACCAAGTCCTAGAGCTGTTACTGTTATACCTAATTGACATGCAGACAGGTATTCATCCAGGTTTGAGATGACAGTCTTAGCAGCAGTTGCGCTTTTCCTCCCTTCTGCTACGAGCTGGTCGATGCGAGTGCTTCTTACTTTTACAATCGCAAACTCCGACGCTACGAAAAAGGCAGTTAACGCAATCAAAATTGCAACCATGACCAAATTAAATATCTCCAAATAGTTTCCTTACACGTCCGAAACGAGTAAGGATTACACCTCCTAAATAGGTAAGTTTTTAGATGTTGTTCAAAAAGTCGGCCGAAAATGACACATCGAATTTCTACGTTGGCTTGCTTCTCCGTTCCTCACGTATTTACTCATACGTTCCGGTACTCAAAGCTGCAACGCCTTGAAATTCTCGGTCCTTTTTACCCTCCTTTTTGAAACTCCATTTCAGTTTTTTAGTATTCTTTCAATTAGATTACATGAAATGTTGTTTATATAAAGTATTTATGACAATGATTTTTTATTCTCTTAGAATGAATTTTTATTCTGCAAGTTTCATAACTATATGATTCTTTAACTCAAGTAAACAGAACCATAATTAACTTTGCAAGTGCCATGCTTTGTGAAGACATCTTATTCAATACCGATTTTTGTTGCTCTGCGGATAATCCCTCAAGCATCGGCTTTATTTCTTTAAGTTCAGTTTCTAGGTATTCCATTCGCTTTGATAAATCCTGTGTGTATTTTAAGACTTTCTCTTGCTCTACACGGTTTGTTTTAAATAGCTCTACCTTTTCCTTGATTTCAAGTAAAGGGATGTTTAACTCCTTATACTGTGCTACAAGATGAAGGGTTTCCACAGCTTCATCACCATAGAATCGATAGTTAGAGTCTGAGCGTTCAGGAGTTAAAATACCTAGTTGTGTGTAATAATCAATCGTACGCTTTGATACATTTGCTTCTTTTGCTAATTCTCCAATACGGTATAACTTCCCAACGGCTTCACCCCTTCTATAAGAAGTTCAATAAGTCCGGTGAAAATGACACATCGAATTTCTTCGTTGGCTTGTTTTTCCGTTGCTTACGTATTAACTACATACGCTCCGCTAGTCAAAACTGCGCCGCCTAGAACTTCTTGGTCCTTTTCATCCTCCTTTTTGAACACCCTTCTATCAGTCTTCTACTCTTCTATTATATGTATAATAAACCGTACAGTCAAACGTGATGGTTTTTCGGTACGGTTTTGACCCAATGTTTTTATTACCTTTTCTCCCTTGGGGTTTCTTTTGCTTTTAGGCTATAGAGGCCCCCTTTTATATGTGCAAGAGGCAGGTTCTTATGTCTTCTTCTCAAGACTTTGGCGGCTTGTTTACTACGTATTCCTGTTTGGCAATATAAAATAATGTCTTTATCGGTTGGAATCTCAACTTTGTTTCGTTTAATTTTAGACAATGGGAAATTTATGGCACCTTTTATATGATTTGTTTGGTATTCATAAGGGTTTCTCACATCAATGATTGCAATATCCTTTTGCTTTTTCAGTACTTCTTTAAAATCAGCTTCCGATAATTGTTTGAGGTCCTTTACTGGTTTAAAGGTATCATAAATTAAAATAATGAAGATAATGCCTAAACCTATTTGAAGCATTGTAATCGTATCCATTTTCCAACATCCTTTTCATAAGTTAATCCTATTATAAGCGAAAAATAATAGAAACGAAAAACCTATGTGACATCGTACTCTTTTTGCGTTAATGTAGATGGGGTAATAGTTTAACTTTATCCAGTAGCGGTTTAAACCCGACAAATAAAGTTAAAGCCTCCGGCGATGCCACGATTTTCCAATGAGAGTTTTTTAATCATAAGAACACGCCACTTCCTGAGGTCCGAAAATCGGGCGCAAATAGCCAAGGCGCATTTGATAAGATTGGAGTTTTATACAATTGGGACAAGCAATGAAACGATTTTTGGCTGGTATTGTGTTTATCACTTATTCATTATTTCTAATATATTGGATGTTTTTTGCATTTTCCCGGACAGAAGGAGGGGAATTCAGGTATAATTTCACACCCTTTACAACAATCAAAAATTACTTTACGTATTATGATCATTTCCCTTTTCATATTTGGATCATTAATATTGCAGGAAATATAGGAGTTTTTATACCATTTGGAATCGTGCTGCCGATTCTTTTTCCAAAGCTTTCAAATTTCTTTTTATTTATCTTCGCTTTTGTCATTGGGATCACATCCCTTGAGGTTCTGCAGCTTTTTAGTATGCTAGGTAGTTTTGATGTAGATGATATTATTCTGAATACAGTTGGGGCTGTAATTGGCTTTATTTTATTGCAAATCATGAGAATTCGTAAAGCAACACGCAAAAAAAGGAGATGAGGTCAAATACACCCTTGTATTTGGAACCTCATCTCCTTTATCGATTAACGGAAGCAGCCATTCTTATATATGTATGACGTTTTCCGCGGATAGCGATTGAATAGGTCATTATGTTTTCTGGGACAGCAATTCCATGATATCCGGCATCTCCAATATGGTAAATATCCGCACCTGCCATTTTACTAGTTAATGCAATTTGACGGATAGTTGCTTCATCAGCACCTTCTTGGCTCGTACCGATTGTCAGCATCACCATTGCTCCCTTTGAATGAACAAAACGTACATTTTTCTCGGTTGCTTCAAGAGTAATTCCCGGAACCGTCCCAGGCGCTGGCATTAAGATGACGTCTGCCCCTGCTTCTATAAAACTTTCTAACGTTTGCTCTGAAATGATTCCACTGCCCGATTCATTAGCAACACCTGCACCATGCATTTTGCCAGCGATGATAAGGCCCTCACTTCCAAGTACCTCACGAGCCTTCTTTATAGCAACAACAATTTCATTATTTGTAACGCCTGTTTTTGGATTACCCGTTAAACAAACAAAATCGAAGCCAAGCTTTTTTGCTTCACGTAAAGATTCTTCTGTTGCTAAACGCCCTTTCGGAAGCTTACTTAACGTTTCAAGTTGCATCGCATTTGGGTCAACTGGCTCTAAATTCAATCCGATGGGTCTTCCTGTTAACTCCTTTAATTTCTCGACAATTGATTCTCCCTCTTGTGCTTGAAAACCTTCTACAAAAGGAGAAAACACATCAAAATAATTAAAGATTAACAAATCGGCGCCAAATGCTGAGGCCATTTCTGCATTCGTCACTGCCGGATACATGGGTTGGAAGGAACCAATCACCTCTGATAAAATGACTCTTCCCTCTGAGGCTTTTATGGCTTGCTTTAAGTCCTGGCCGTTCATTTTTTTGAAGTCTGAGGCTGTGCAATCTAATAGACGTTTCAAGATGTTACCTCCTAAATTATGTTCGAACCATTTCGACCTTATATTTATATCGGTCAGCTCTATAATAGGATTTTACAAATTCGAGCGGCTGCTGACCCTCTAGGTATGAAATTTGCTGAATGTAAAGAACAGGTGCTCCTACCTTAATTCCTAAAGCAGCCGCCTCACGCTTGTAGGCAGTAGTTGCTTCAAGCTCCTGGACCCCAGAAGTAAGATGTAATCCAATTTCACTCTCCACATACCGATAGATAGAGTGCTCCGCCACTTCTTTTGTTAAGCCGGGCACTAGATCTTCTGACATGTAAAAAACTTCAAACGCAATCGGCTGCTGGTCTGCTAGTCGCAAACGTTCTATTTGGTAAACCTTAGCCCCTTCTTCTATCTGTAGTTTAGAGGCAATCAGTGAATCTGCTTCAATTACTATAAAATCTAAGACCTTTGTTCCTGGCTCAAGCCCTCTAGAACGCATATCCTCAGAGAAGCTCGTTAAGCCCCGTACATTCTTCTCAAATTTCTTAACTGCTACAAAGGTCCCTTTTCCTCGTTCCCTTTGTAAGTAACCTTCATTCACAAGATTAGTGATAGCTTGTCGTACTGTCATTCGACTGATTTGGTACTTCTCCGCAAATTCCCTTTCAGATGGGATCATTTCACCAGGCTTAAGCTCTTTTTTATCGATTTTTTCACGAATATATTGCTCAATCTGAAAGTAAATAGGTACGGGTGAATTCTTCTTTATCATGAGCAAAGCCCCTCTTCACTTCAGCATCCACCAATGAAAGTGCCTCTTCATCCGCAATAATTGTTACGTCAGGGTGATTCTTAAGAACAGTTGCTGGAATCGTTTCAGTAACTCCCTCGTTGATTACCTTTTCGAGAATCTCTGCTTTTGATTTTCCTGATATGAGTAAAAGGATTTTCTTACTTTTCATTATCGTGGAAATTCCCATTGTAATTGCATGTGTTGGTACTTCATCAATGTTATTAAAAAAGCGCAAATTCGCTTGGCGTGTCGATTCTTCAAGCTCAACAACATGTGTTTTTGCATTAAAAGATGTTCCAGGTTCATTAAAACCAATATGGCCATTAACTCCAATTCCAAGAAGTTGAAGATCGACCCCACCTAATTCCGAAATCACCTTTTCATATACTTGGCACTCTTCTTCGTAATCCTCTGCCAATCCGTTAGGAATATGGATATTATCTTGATTAATATTGATATGTGAAAAAAAGTTTTCCATCATGAAATGGTGATAACTATTAGGATGGTTCTTTTCAATTCCTAAATATTCATCGAGATTTACAGTATGAACTTGCTCATAGGACGTCTTATTTTGTCCGTGGTCCTTAATTAACTCCTTATAGGTTCCAACAACTGTTCCACCAGTTGCAAGACCTAATAGCGAGTTTGGTTTTTCTTTTACTTGATGTGAAATGACGGCCGCAGCATATTGGCTCATTTCGTCAAAATTTTTAACTGCTACAACTTTCATCTGTTATTCCTCCCTATTTGAATACGCAAGTTTTCCACGACAAATTGTCATGATTACTTCTAATTGATCATTCACGATCACAACATCAGCATCTTTTCCAGCCTTAATACTACCTTTTCGATCAAACACATTTATTTGCTTTGCCGGATTAACAGCTGTCATTTGTATAATGTCTTGTAATGAACAATCTGCGAATCTCATCATATTTCGAACTGCATCATTCAATTTTAAGATACTTCCTGCTAAGGTTCCATCTTTTAATACTGCACGTTCTCCATTCACGATTACTTCTTGTCCACCTAGGTCATATGTGCCTGCGCCAAGGCACTTCGCACGCATCGCATCGGTTACAAGAATGGAGCCTTCACTCCCTTTAACTTTATAGGCAAACTTAACCATTTTTGGCGCTATATGAATCCCATCTACAATCATTTCACATTTTACTTCATCATGTAAAAGAACAGCACCAGCTACACCCGGCTCACGGTGATGGATTCCACGCATCCCGTTAAATAAATGGGTAGCATGAGATACTCCAGCTTCTATCGCAGCCTCAACCTCATCGTATACGGCATCAGAATGGCCAATGGAAGCAACTACACCTGTATTTTTCAAATGGGCTGTTAGCTTTAGACCTCCTGGTTCTTCTGGTGCCAATGTAACAAGACGTATATTATTGCCTGATAAGGTTTGCCATTGTTTAAACAGTTCCACATCGGGGTTAATAATATTATCTGGGTGCTGTGCTCCCGCTCTTTTCGGAGATAAAAATGGCCCCTCTAGATGTGCCCCCAAAATTTCTGCATGACCTGTACTTTGTTTTGGCATATAATCAGCGATATTCCCAATTGCATGCTCTATATCTTGCTTCGACTTCGTCATCGTTGTTGCAAGAAAACTTGTTGTACCTTCCTTAGGCAATGCTTTTACCATTGTTTCTAATGCATCAGGGGTTGCGTCCATAACATCTGCCCCGCTTGCCCCGTGTATATGTAAATCAATCATACCTGGGATTAATGAGTAAGATTCATCAAAGTTGACAACTTCATCTTGATCACTTGCTTGGAAGTCAGCCATTGGCGCTACTCTCTTAATCCTTTCCCCATCGATTTCAATAAACCCTTTTTCGATGATACCGTCTTCTGCGTATATAGTTAGGTTAGTAATAAACATGTCAAGGACTCCTTTTATGTTTCATCTCATTCATTATATCTTGAATGAAGGCTAGTTGTCTATACCACTCAATACTTTGTTATTTTTACCTTACTTTTCCCCTCTTATCCTAAAATTATTGTGTTTTATAATAAATAAAAGAACCGTCCAACTTGGATAAACGGCTTATTTGGGGTCGCAAACATACCAATTATCTTGTTAATAACAACCTTAGCAAAAAAGCTATTGAGCAATTCAGATAAACTTCGGACAAGCGGAAGGAATTTCATTGCGGGTGAGTCCGAAGGTTGGCTGGCTTCAGAAAAGAAGAGGCTTTTTTAGCGTGGTTGAGTCCGAAGTCGAGCTTACTTCAGACAAGCAGAGGCAGTTTCATCGCCGTTGAGTCCAAAGTTATGCTGACTTCAGACAAACAAGGGCTTTTGCAGCTACGTTCTGTCCGAAGATGAGCTGGCTTCAGACAAACAAAGGCTTTTTCTGCTCAGTTCTGTCCGAAGGTGAGCTGACTTCAGACAAACAAGGGCAGTTTAAGCTCAGGTCTGTCCGAAGGTGAGTTGGCTTCAGACAAGCAATGGCATATTCAGCTCAGGTCTGTCCGAAGGTGAGCTGACTTCAGACAAGCAAAGGTATATTCAGCTCAGGTCTGTCCGAAGTTATGCTGACTTCAGACACACAAGGGCTTTTGCAGCTCCGTTCTGTCCGAAGATGAGCTAGCTTCAGACAAACAAAGGCTTTTTCTGCTCAGGTCTGTCCGAAGGTGGGCCTACTTCAGACAAGCAGAGGCATTTTCATCGCCGTTGAGTCCGAAGTTATGCTGACTTCAGACACACAAGGGCTTTTGCAGCTCCGTTCTGTCCGAAGATGAGCTGGCTTCAGACAAACAAAGGCTTTTTCTGCTCAGGTCTGTCCGAAGGTGAACTTACTTCAGACAAGATAAGGGCTTTTTCAGCTCAATTCTGTCTGAAGTTACTCTAACTTCAGACAAGCGAAGGTATGCCCAAGAAGTATGTGTCCGAAGTGACTTTCCCTTAAGCAAATAACAGTTTCTTAAAAAATAAAAGCGTGAATTCGTATGTGAATTCACGCTAAAAGTGTATTGAAATATACCGTTTTGGAACTCTGACCCGTCCAACTTAGGACAGCCTCTTTTTCATTCTTATTTCTCTTTACGAATTTTATGGACTTCATCTGCAACGAATTGAACGTTTGTTCCTACAATAACTTGAATACTGTTTTTACCAACAATATTGATTCCAGGAACCCCTGTTGCTTTAATTTTTTTCTGATCAACTTTATCCATGTCTTTAACTTCTAAACGCAAGCGAGTTACACAGTTATCAACCGATGTTACGTTCTCATCTCCACCTAAACCTTCATAGATTTGAGCGGCCATACTAGCGAATCTAGATTTACCATCTGACTGTGTAGTTGTTTCGGTAATTTCCTCATCTTCACGACCAGGTGTTTTAAGATTAAATTTAACAATTAGGAAACGGAATAGCACATAATAAATAACCGCTATGATAAGTCCCTGTACTAGTAGCATCCATGGTTGGTTTGCGATTGGGTTTCGAAGACTTAGGAAAAAGTCAACAAAGCCTGCACTAAATGCAAAACCAGCAGTCCAGTGGAATGTAGCTGCCACAAATAAAGAAATACCGGTTAATGCAGCATGCACCACATATAATCCTGGTGCTAAGAACATGAATGCAAATTCTAATGGTTCGGTAACACCAGTGAAGAATGCCGCGAAAGCCGCTGCCATTAGTAATGATGCTGCTTGTTTCTTTCTTGTGGATTTTGCTGTATGGTACATCGCAAGAGCTGCGGCTGGCAAACCAAACATCATAACTGGGAAGAATCCGGCTTGATATCTACCAGTAATACCTTTTTCGCCAGCACCACTTAAGAAATTATTTATATCATTAATACCTGCTACATCAAACCAGAATACAGAATTTAATGCATGGTGAAGACCAGTTGGAATTAGAAGTCTGTTAAAGAATCCATATAATCCGGCACCTACTGCACCTAAATCAAGAATACCTTTACCAAACGCAACTAATCCTGAGTAAATAACTGGCCAAACAAATAACAACACAAGTGATGCTACTAGCATTGCAACAGATGTTAGAATTGGAACAAGTCTTTTTCCACTGAAGAATGCTAGTGCGTCAGGTAATTGTACATCACTGAAACGATTGTACATGATGGAAGCAATAATACCTGAGATAATCCCAATAAATTGGTTTTGAATTTTTCCAAATGCTGCATTTACCTCAGTTGGATCAACCCCTTGAAGCATTGCCACCGTATTTGTAGCAAGTAAGGTTGTGACTGTTAGATATCCCACTAACCCACTTAATGCAGCGGAACCATCTTTATCTTTCGACATTCCTAATGCGACACCTACTGCAAAGAGTATCGACATGTTGTCAATGATGGCTCCTCCTGCTTTTATTAAGAAAGCTGCTATCGGACTTCCCCCACCCCATCCTTGTGGGTCAATCCAATAACCGATCCCCATCAAGATAGCCGCTGCAGGCAATACTGCAACCGGTAACATTAATGAACGACCAAGTTTTTGAAGATATTTCATCATGATGATTTCCTCCTTTATTTTTGTGATTTTCTGCTATTCTTCGGTTTTAACTATTAATATTTCAAGAATGATTTCATTATGTTTAACGCTTACACGTTAGTGTAACCAAAGGATAGTCAGATTAATTACTGCAACTCATTTTATCACCGGGCTGTGTAGTTGTCTATACCACTCCTAAAAGTTGTTTTACATCAAATATTTCGATTATTCAAATGAAAATCCGCACTTTTATCTACCAGAATATTACTAAAGGTGTATAGAAGTTGAAATTTATATATATTAAACTGAGGATAAGCATTAATTAGGAGGTAGTATTCCATGAAATTGGGTGATAAAGTCGTTTATAAAAACGATTTGTATGAAGTTTTGTACGTTTATGAAAATGGAATGTATGAGATCAAACAAATGGAATTACTATTTAAGGTAGAGCTTGTTAATAGGAATGAGCTCATACCTGCTGCTTGTTAAACCCGCTTGTTTTTCCTCCATTTAGAGGTTTAAAAAATCCATTGTTCTTATGACAATGGATTTTTCTTTATTCCTAAAACTTCTTCAAAACCGCACGAACCGGACTACCGTCAGCACCCTCAATTGGGAGTGGCAGCGCAATTAATTCATAATCTCCAGGTTCTACATGTTCTAAGATGATTCCCTCAAGTATATTGATTCCATGCTTATGCAATTGATGATGAGCCTGTAAATCTTTACTATCTAATTGATCGACAGAAGGAGTGTCCACTCCAATCAATTGAATCCCTTTTTCAGCCAAGTAAAATGCAATTTCTGGATTTACACTTGTAATGGCGGTCGGAAATCGGTCCCGATTTTTCCATGAATTTGTACGTATTAAGAGCCGTTTAACACCAGATAAGTCAAACCTTTTTAAATCCTCAATCTCAATTTCCTTTTTTTCTGATACTTCAATAACTCTTGCTTTTCCTACATATAAGTCAAGGTCTAGTTCATGCACCTTTTTCCCTTCATTGTCAAAGTGAAATGGAGCATCAATATGAGTTCCAATATGAGTACTTGTTGTGATTTGTCCGACATTTACTGTTGAAGCTTCTTCAATGGACCATGTAAGAGCGTAGTTAAATGGGGTATCATTTGGCCACTCTTGTGTTGTATGACTTAAAGGCTGAGAAATATCAATGATTTTCATTGCTTTCACCTCTTGGATTTTGTATTTGCTTTCTTCCTTTATTTTAATGGAAGTTGATACTTTCGTTAAGGTGTACGATGGCTTTTTGCCAATCCGATTCTCTTTTATTACCACCAATACTTTCGCTACTGCAGAGCAAAATATAAAAGTAAATCGAATCATGCTAAGGAGGAATTCACATTGCAAAGATTTACAAAAACAGGTATCGCAATTCTTGGCTCTGCAATGCTTTTAATGTCCGCATGTAACAATAATAACGACAATGCTGCAGATGACAATAACCGTTCAGCAAACGTTGAAAGTGTGAATAACGGCTATATCATTAAACAAGACCGTCCCTATCGCACGACAATGTCAAGTGATAGATATCCACATACTACAAGCGTACAACATGCAAGAGGAGAACAACAGTATTCTCGATTTATCAATAAAAAAATTGTTGTTCGTACTCCTGACGGTACAAACGCAATTCCAAACGATTTTAATCGTTTTATAGGTGGTAATGGAAATAATGCTGTACCAGCACCGAATAATAATGTAACTCCGGCGCCTGATTACCCAGCAGGTGACACAGCGCCTGAACAAAACCGTCAGCCTGCAACCCAGCAGCCTGCTCCTGCCCCAGCCCCTGCAGCTGGAATTAGTAATTTTGAAAGACAGGTTATTGACCTTACGAATGCACAGCGTACGAAAAATGGCTTATCTGCTCTTAAAGCCGATACATCATTAAGTAAAGTTGCGAAAACAAAAGCTAATGATATGCAACAAAAAAATTATTTCTCTCATACAAGTCCGACTTACGGATCTCCGTTTGATATGATGAGGGATTTCGGTGTATCGTACAAGACAGCAGGTGAAAATATCGCAAAAGGACAAGCATCACCTGAGGCAGTAGTAAACGCTTGGATGAACAGTGAAGGACACCGTAAAAACATCCTAAATCCAAACTTTACTCATATCGGAGTTGGGCACCAAGCTAGCGGTAACTACTGGTCACAAATGTTTATTGGAAAATAAAGAGAGAATCCCTGACTTAACTGGGTGCTCTTAAAAAAAAACGGGGCTGACATCTATGGATGTCGCCCCGCTTTTACTTGTTATTTATTAATTTTTACAAACTTACGTTTTCCGACTTGAACAATCATGTCGTTTGTTATTTCAAGCTCTAGATGTATATCTTCGACTTTTTCGCCATTTAGTTTGACTCCACCATTTTGGATCATTTTTCTAGCTTCTCCTTTAGACTTTTGTAAATCCAATTGAACAAGTAAATCAATGATCGAAATATTATTTTCTCCTGACCAAATTACTTCTGGAATATCGTCTGGAATGACACCTTTTTGAAAGACTGTCTTAAAATGTTCTTCCGCCTGTTGAGCTGCATCCTCACCATGGTACATTCTTACAATTGTTCTTCCAAGAAGCATTTTTGCATCACGTGGGTGTAGAGTGCCATTTTCTATTTTAGCCTTGATTTCATTCTTTTCTTCCAAAGCAAGGTCTGTCACTAAATCAAAGTATTTGGCCATCATTTCATCCTGAATGGACATTGTTTTGCCATACATATCATTTGGTGCCTCATCCACACCAATGTAATTACCTTTTGACTTAGACATTTTTTCAACGCCATCAAGTCCTTCTAATAGTGGAAGAAGAATCACAACCTGCTTTTCTTTACCAAAATGCTCTTGTAAATGTCTTCCCATTAACACGTTGAAATGCTGGTCATTTCCACCTAGTTCAATGTCACTTTCTAGGGCAACTGAGTCATATCCTTGCATAAGCGGATAGAAAAATTCATGAAGAGAAATCGGCTTTCCTGTTTCTAAACGCTCAGAGAAGTCATTTCTTTCAAGTAAACGAGCAACCGTAATACTTGCCGCTAAGTTAATAATATCCTCAAAATTTAGCGTTGATAGCCATTTGGAATTATAATGAAGCTCAACCTTCTCCATGTCTAATACTTTTCCAAATTGTTCAAAATATGTTTTCGCATTATGTTTCACTTCTTCATCTGTCAATTGTTTACGGGCAACAGATTTTCCAGTTGGGTCCCCAATTTTCCCTGTAAAGTCACCGATTAAAAGCTGGACCACATGACCATTTTCCTGGAATTGTTTTAATTTATTTAATACCACTGTGTGTCCCAAGTGAACATCTGGCGCTGATGGGTCAAGCCCGAGCTTCACTTTTAATGGCTGGTTGGTCACAATAGACTTTGCAATTTTTTGTTTTAATTCATGTGCTGGGACAACCTCTTGTACCCCATTTGTGTAAATAGCAAATTGTCTTTCCAGTTCTATTTTTTGTTCGCCTGTTAACTGTTCAATAAAATTCTCCATTTGGTTTCCCTCCGGTTTGTTCATTTACTAAAATTATTTCTAGGTTTTTCTTTCATATCTGTTGCCGCTTTTGTCTGTGTCATGCAGCCTCAGAGCTATTTCAGCCTATTCTTAGACCACTTTTGTCCACGACACACCGCCTCAAAGACATTCAAACCTAAATTCAAACTTCTTTTGTCTTCGAGACATCCTCTCAAAGACATTTCGTACCAATCTTGACCTACCTTTGTCCGTGATCACCAATAATCTGATGAAAACACAAAAAACCACGCCCCTAAAAAGGGACGTGGTTGCACGCGGTACCACCCTTGATTGAAGATATGTATCTTCCGCTTCATTCGAATAACGGCTCGTCCGTTCTTTGCTAATTTTCACTAAATATGAGTTCACAAAGAAAGCTCAAGGAGGTAATTCACATTTATCTTTGTTCCGGTTTTCACCAACCACCGGCTCTCTAATACAGGGAGATAAGCTGCTACTGATTCCTATCATCACTTTACTATTCAATATAAAGGCTATTTTAACGAATAATTCACTATTTAACAAGCAAAAATCCACTTCCGTTTTATACGCATATAAAGGGAAGTGGATTGTAAGCGCTTAATTATATTTTCAACGCTATTACTGCAAAATTAAATTTCCTGCAAATGCTATATCTTGGATCATCACCGGAAGGCCGCCCGCTGGTGTACTCAGCAATACTTTGTCGCCTACTTTACACAATAACAATTGTCTTCCAACCGGAGATAAAAATGAGATACATCCGGTATCCGGGTCAGATTGTTTCGGTAAACATATATAATAATCCTCTGTATCGTCTTCTCCATCAAACATAACCGTTACCTTTGTTCCAATAAAAACCTTAGGTATGGGTTCTACCGCACCACTATCCACATAGCTTTTAAGTTCATTGACATAAGAACTAAAGAACGTCCGATTCCTTTCATTAAATGGTGTGGAGGATGAATAGAGATTGTTTAATTCTGGCAAGTTTTGGTCGATATACTGGAGCTGATCATTAAAATAATCCTTATGGCTCATAGTAGATATCCTCCTTGCTAGGATCAAACACTCTGCAAAATTTCATTTTCACCTTCATTTTTGTTTCCCCTTCCCTTTTTTATATAAAAATATAGGCCTTCCTTATACAAAGAAAGGCCTACCACACATTTCCAATTATACCATATCCATTCCTACAAAACTAGCAACCTAGTAGTTGTTCAGCTGTATCTTTTGTCACCCTAATAAAAAAGTAGCTACCCGAAGATAGCTACTTTATCCATTGTCACCTATGCAACAATAAGTTTTATTTTATTTTCAGAAGGATCTTTTGTTACCATGACTCCATCTTCTTCTTGGACATATGCCCCAATTTTCTTTAGGTTTTCAATGGTTGTTTGTAATGCATTTTCGGTTGGTAATACAAGTGTAAACCGCTTAATCCCTGCACTATTTTCAGATGGCGCAGGTGCCCCTACACCATTCCATGTATTTAGACCAATATGGTGATGATACCCGCCTGTTGAGATAAACAATGCCATCCCTCCGTAGCGAGTTACAACATCAAAACCAAGACCTTTGGTATAGTATTCCTCTGTCTTTGCTAGTTCAGATACATGCATGTGAATATGACCCATGACCGTTTCTTCTGGAAGTCCGGTCCATTTTTCGCCATTCGCAGCAGCCAGTACACCTTGCCCATCAAGAGGCTCTGTCACCATTTTCACTTCGCCATTTGACCATTCCCATTCTGTATCAGGGCGGTCTGCATAAATTTCAATGCCATTTCCATCTGGATCATCTAAATAGAGGGCTTCGCTCACTGCGTGATCAGACGCGCCAATTGGTATATTATTTTGGACTAAATGATAAAGTACTTTTCCTAGCTCTGCACGGGATGGTAAAAGCAATGCAAAATGGTAAAGTCCTGTACGACGCGGTTCCTTAGGAACTATGTTTTCAGGCTGTTCGATTGATAACAATGCTGTTTTCCCATCTGCAGTTAAAAGCGCCTTTCTACCCGATTGTTCTAATACCTTAAATCCAATTATATTTTGATAAAACGTTAAGGAACGTTGTAAGTCGGTTACTTTTAATTCTACAAGCTCTACAAATGTATATGGTGGGCGTTGATATTTCATATTTTATGCCTCCTAAATTTCGTATTACTAACTTACTTTATGTAAGTAATTATATTTTCGTAATTAAATTATGTCAAGTAAGTTTATAATTTCTTACAATACGCTATAATATAGAAATAGGGGTGAGGGAAATATGGATTCAAGTGTAATTTGTCCTAAATTTGAAAAAGCTATGAGTTTACTTGGCCAACGCTGGACAGGACTCGTGATTTATCAACTTCTTTCAGGTCCACAGCGTTTTTGTACAATTGAATCATCGATAGGAATTAGTGGAAGAGTTCTTTCAGAAAGACTCAAAGATCTTGAGAATCAAGGTATTGTAAAAAGGCATGTGTACCCAGAAACCCCTGTACGCATTGAATATTCGTTAACCGAAAAAGGGCGGGCCTTAAAACCTTTGATGGATGAAATTCAAAAATGGTCGCAGGACTGGGTTAAAACAGAATCATAAATCACCAACGTAGAGCAGATTGTATTAGAAGCAATCTGCTTTTTTCTTTTAATACGCCTCAGGTCCTAATTAAAAATATATCGGTGGTGCGTTACTTAATTCTTAATCCTCTTTTAAGATAGGGTTAGAATAAATGATAAAGGCAGGTTAGAAAATGAAGAAAATCTTAATTATATTTTTCATTCTTATTGGGGCTTATCTCGTAATGACAAACCTCTACCGAATTCCTGGACTTCCTTTTGGGAATTCTGGAGACTCAGCTAAGGTTACGGAAAGAATTGATGAAATCGAAATTGATATAACATCAATCAGTACGACGGTCATCCCTGACAATCGTGATGACGTAAAAGCAGAGTTAAAAGGTAAAGGTGAAGTACATGTTACAAAAAGCGGTGACTCAATAGAAGTCACATATGAACGTGGATTCTTCAACTGGAGCTGGTTCCCTTTCTTTGACAATACGAAACTTACCGTCTATATCCCGGAAGACTTTGAAAAGGAACTCTCACTAAGAGTAGGATCTGGCCATTTAGAATTCGATGGTTCACCTATGAAAATGAACGAACTCTCAACCGAAGTCCAATCTGGAAATGTACGTTTGGAAAACCTTTCTGCTGAACACTTTACACACAATGTAGCTTCTGGAAATTCTAGAATTAAGAATCTTACAACAAAAAGTGGTGAGATTGATGTTCGTTCCGGGAATGTAACCATTGATGAATATGAGGGAAAACTTGAAGCTGAAGTGCGTTCTGGACGATTAAAAGCAAGCATTTCAAAACTTACTGATTCGATTAAAGCAGATGTTCGATCCGGCTTACTTGACCTTGACTTACCAAATGATGCTGATTTTACATTAGAAGGTAAAGCAAATAGCGGATATATTTCTAATGATTTTTCCCTTGATGAATCCACAAGAAATAAAGGCAGTATTGAAGGTAAACATGGTGCAGGTACCTATGATGTGAAAATTGAAGTGAGTAGCGGAAAAGTGGACATCAGATAATGCAAAGCGCTCGAATACGGGCGCTTTTCCTAAGGAAGGAGGTTTTACGAATGGAACAATCTACACCGTCTACTCGAATCCGAATTGGACGAGGAATTTACTTCTTATTTGCTGCAATTTTTGCGCTATTCATTATCGGACAAGTATTTTCAGCTGGGATGGCCATTTTTGTAGGCGCCGAAAATTGGTTGAAACATACAACACTTGTTCATATTTTTGGATTTAATATACTTGTTCTTATGCTGATTGCAGCTTTCGTTGGAAAATTGCCTCGGTGGGGGTATGGATATGTAATTGGACTTGCAGTACTCGTCTTCAGTATGTATTTTAGCGCAAACTTTACAAGGGTTGCACCGTGGGTTGGGGCCTTGCATCCCGTCTTGGCAATGGTCTTATTCATAGTATCCGTTAGTGTTGTTATCGATACGTGGAAATTAATTATGAAAAAATAGATAAAAAGAATCGTAGGTTTCATTTAGATTGGTCCCTACGATTCTTCCCTCTATTGATAGGCTGGTTGGCCAAGCAAAGCTTCTAAATCCACTATTTCATAGCCCTGCTCTTGTAATTCCTCAATGATACGTGGTAAGGCCTCATATGTATCGTACTCATCAGAGTCTGTGTGCATGAGTATGATGTCACCGTTTCGAATGTTTGAAAATACATTGGAGTATATGACATCCGTACTTCTTTGAGCCCAATCAAGTGAATCAATTGACCAGATAATGATTGAGACATTATTTTCTTTTGCTACCTCTACCACCAATTCATTTGTTGAGCCGTACGGCGTTCTTACCAATGCGGGCTCTTTACCTATGATCTCTTCAATCGCAGTCCCTGCCATTTCTATTTCATTACGAATTTCAACTTCGGACAACTTATCTAATTGAACATGATGGTAGCTATGACTTAAAACAAGATGCCCCTTTTCATAGGCTTCTTTCACTACCTCTGGATGCTTCTCGGCTTCACTTCCCAGAAAGAAGAAATTCCCCTTGACTCCATAATTATCCAAAACCCCAATCACAGCTGATGTCACCGTACTATCTGGCCCATCATCAAACGTTAAAGCCACTTGTTTTTTATTAGGACCATTGATATACACATTTTCTTGAGTTTTTGAGAATTCAATAATCTCTTCCCGCCATTTTTGCATGGACGCTACGGTCTTTTTTTCTAGGTAAGGAGATTCCCCTTTTATTTCAAGAAGGTATTCATTTTTCCAGGATGAATCAACAGAAAATCTTGCGTTCGGAATCGTTTCTTCTTTCTGTTCAATGTTGTGATTCCCGTATGCAACTCCCCCAACTTCCTTCATTTCTTGAGATGAACAAGAAGTTAACATAAAAACCAAACATATCATACATAATAAAAACATCCTTTGAACCATGACAGCGCTCTCCCCCTTTTCTTCATTCTAAACAGACAAAACATATATGGAAAGAATATTTAGTAATTTTAGCTAATTTAATAATGACAAAATTTTCAATCTATTTTATTATTAGATTAGTATAACTAAAACCAAGGGGGCCTTAGCATGAGCATTGCGCTCATTTCCGATATACACGGAAATATGACAGCACTAGAAGCTGTCTTGGAACATATAAAAGCTCGTGAAATCAAGACCATCATTTGTCTTGGAGACCTTGTAGGAAAAGGGCCAAACTCAGCCGCCGCGGTTGACCGGATACAAAACGTGTGTGAGGTTGTGCTTTTGGGAAATTGGGATGACTTTATTCAAAATGAACATCCTGATGACGGAATTAGATGGCACCGAAATCAGCTTGGTAAAGAACGCCTTTCATACTTAGGAACCCTTCCCTTTCATTTTGATTTTTATATGAGTGGGAAATACATTCGGTTGTACCATGCCTCTGCAAAAAGCGTCCACCACCGTGTTGTCCCCATGATTCATTCCGACGAGGAGAAAAGGGCAATGTTTGATCACACTGAATGGATTATTCCTTTAGAGGAAAAGACACCAGACATTATTGGTTTCGGAGATATTCATGCTGCCTTGATTGAACCAATGAATACAGAGCAAACTCTATTAAATGTAGGAAGTGTCGGTAACCCGCTTGATACGACACAAGCAACCTTTGCAATTCTTCACGGGGAATATCAATCAAAGGAAGTCGCACCTTTTTCAATCGAAATTGTTCGTGTTCCCTATGACATTGAAAAAGAATTACGTATTGCTGCCGAAATGGGAGTGCCGTACTTTGATAAGTATGCTTTAGAGCTTAGAGAAGCAGTTTATCGAGGGTCGCCAAAAAAGAAATAAAAACCAATTCATCAAACTTGCACAAGACAAAATTTTCAAGGTAAAATAATATAAAATAATAATTTTACACGTATAGTTTTCATAATTATGGGATATAATGTTTTTATTTTAATGCCTCTAAATATAAAAACCTGAGAGGGGAATTGCCATGACTACCAATAATGAATCCAAAAAAGAGATCGCGGTTAATTCAACTGTCCAGTTAAAAGGGATAGTAAAAGCAATATTTAATGATTCCATCCATGTACAAATCGGAGGAAAAATCATTACGCTTCCCGCTTCAAACTTATTAAAGCAAAACAAGCCTTTAACATAATACGCAAAAAACACCGTTCATTACCTGAACGGTGTTTTAATTTGTTTTACGGATTTTAATTTTCCATTCTGCACCAGTACCAATTTTAAATTTTTCAGCAAAGGACTCCTGATTAAGGGCAACTCCTATTTTGTCTAAAGAATTTACATAGAGTAGAGGATCCCCAAGTTCACTGTCAGCGAAAGAACGTCCATATTTCATCGTACTTTTATATACATTGCTTCCTTCACGATCAATGATGACTTCGAAGAAATCACCATACCTATTACTAAGTTGATTAAAAAGGGATTTGTCAATATTGGTCCAAAGGTTACCAAAGCGGACATCCAGGATATCAATATTTCCAATAATTGTGTTATTATCAATTTCCACTTCAAAAATAGGCAATTCCACCAAGGACTCTACCGGAACTGTTGGCCCAACCTCTTCATAAGTGATAACTCGAGAAGCAAGTCTAGCCCCTGTATAGGCATAAACATCTCTTCCATGAAAGGTGTATGATTCACCTGAAAATGGCAGACGATTTTTACTTTCATCAATCATTCTCGCTTCTTTAATTCCGAACCTCTGTTTGATATGAGTGATTGTTCCGTTATCAGGTGTCACAATATATTGGTTCGTCTCAGTCTGCACCACGATGCTTAAACGATCAGACCCAACACCTGGATCCACGACAGAAACAAAGACAGTCCTTTCCGGCCAATACTTTATGGTCTGAAATAGTCGATAAGAGCCTTCCCAGATATTAAATGGCGATATGTCATGGGTTAAATCAAAGATCGGTAGCGCTGGGTGAACCGATAAAGCAACACCATACATTGCACTTACAGCCCCATCACTCTTTCCAAAATCGGTCTGCAATACTAAATGATTATTCATACCTATTCCTCCATTATTGTAATAGTCTATCCTGGGAAGTCACAAAGTATAGTAGCCTTTGTAAAAAAATCCCTGTCGCAATTCTCCATCAGTAACAGGCAAAACATATTGTATTGAATTAGGTTCTAAATCATAGACTTTTTCAAATTTCGCATAAATTGGGTTTGTAATATAATCGTCTGACCCAATTTCGAGCGCCATTACTTGATCCACTTGATCCATTTTTCCATCACGTGCTGATATAAATAATATTGGGCAAGTCGACTTACTGCGAATCTGATGACACCAATAATAGCCGTCAAACCTTGGCAAGTTTACATCTAAAAGAACAAGATGTGGAGTAAACTCCTCAAAACTCAGATAATACCGATTCAAACTTCTCAACTGCTTTTGTTTCGAAACCAAATCGTTGCGTATGCTCTTAAAGCAAACGAACCAACTGACGGTCATCTTCAACAATGATTATTTTACACATACGTTTCTCCTCCACCACTATGCTATCTTAAATTTTATAGATAAGGAAATTAAAGGAAAGCACGAAAAAGAATTGGCCCCTCAAGGAACCAATTCCTTATTAAAAGTCTTTTTCTTTTGTTATCGGAAGCTCAAGTTGCTCTTTTCGATTTCGTAATTTGAGCTTTGATACGGTCACGAATAAAAGATACGCTGAAAGGATGGCTAAAATTGCTGCTACGATAATATCTCCGGGATAATGTACCCCCACCCAAATACGTGAAAAACCGACTAAGCATGCAAGTGCCATCCAAAGATATCTTCCAGGTTTTTTAAACAAGAAAAAAGTAAAACAAACCGCAAAAAAGATCATCGTATGGTCACTTGGGAATGAATTATTGACAGCTTTTTCAATCAGTTGATTGACATTTGGCAGTTCAGCGAAAGGCTGATTATTGGAATGAAACATTCCCGCCACTTTTCCTAGTAGTACTGCAACCCCTACCGAAAGCAAAGCACTAACCGCCATGATACGGTTTTGTGAGCCTTTTATTAAGTAATACACTACAGCTAGGATAAGGACATACAAGGTATAACTCGCTATATAAATCATTAGCTGATTTAATAACGGTAACTCCTCGCTTAACCCATTAATTTTGTAAAACACTTCTGTATTCATATCCATTAAATTCAAAGAAACTCCCCCCAGAATAAATCCTACCTTAATATTAGGCAATTGAAAATATAAAAAAATCGATGCAACTTACACTTCATTTCAAAGTTGTAAGACACATCAATTATTTTACGACTATAGGATTGGAGATAGAAGTCTTGATATGGATTCTTTGAATTTAATATTAACACCTCTTTTTCCGTATTCATCAAATGTCAGTAATTTAGAAAGCTTTATGTCTTCTTTGAAAATAGCTGTCAACTCTTTAGAAATATTTTCATCATATAAAAATGCATTGACCTCAAAGTTTAGCCTAAAGCTTCTTACGTCAATATTCGCTGTACCAACTGAAGAAATTTCTTCGTCAACAACAAGTGTTTTTGAATGAATAAAGCCATTGCTGTAAATATAGACATTTGCTCCAACCGGTAGCAATTCTCCGATATGCGAGATGGTAGCCCAATAAACGAATGGATGGTCCGGTTTATCAGGAATCATGATGTTCACTTCAACTCCTGAAAGACATGCCACCCTAAGTGCATCAAGCAGGCTTTTATCTGGAATAAAGTATGGCGTCTGCATATAAATCGATTTTTTCGCTGAATAGATCATTTTGATATACGCATTCTTAATCTGCTCAAACTCCGAATCCGGCCCGCTTGTAACAATTTGAATCCCGACATTGCCTAACCTGACATTTTCAATCGGAAAAAGTTCTGGATCATACATAATATCATAATCACGTGATGCTTGATTCCAGTCTAAAATGAAGCGAGCCTGCATGGTGTCAACAGCATTACCCCTTATGCGTAAATGTGTATCTCGCCAATATCCAAACCTCGTATTCAAACCTAGATACTCATCACCAACATTGAATCCACCAACGTATCCAATCTTTCCATCAATTATGACCAATTTCCGATGGTTTCGAAAATTCATCCGTAAATTTATAAACCGTAGCTTCGAAGGGAAAAAGACCTCGACTAGACCTCCCGCCTCACGAAACTCTTTAAAAAAACGTTTCGTTAATGTTCTAGATCCTAGCTCATCATAAAGAACGCGGACCATAACACCTTCTTTAACCTTCTTGGTTAAATGCGCGATTAGTTTTCGACCAAGGTTATCATTTTTAATAATATAATATTGCAAATGAATGGATTCCTTTGCGTCCTCAATATCTTGAAATAAGCGCCTGAATTTTTGTTGCCCATCTGTAAAAACTTCCACAACATTGTTTTTTGTGAACAAGGCCTGATCATTTTTAAGATTCATATAAATGAGGTCTTGATTATCCTTTGTAACATGATTATTAAAGAGGAACTTTTGTGTACGTATCAGTTCTTTTTGTTTTTCTAGAACTTCTTCAATCCCGCTTTTCTTTAAATCATCCCATTGAAAGAGATGGTCGCGTGTTAAATTTCGACCTAATAGTAAATACAAAATGAAGCCGGCTACTGGTATAAAGAAAAGTACTAATAACCATGCCCAAGTTGAACTGGCATCTCTTCTTTCACGAAAGATAACAACTACGGCGAAAACAATGTTTAAGACCATAACCAACCCTAATAATAACGAAGAGATATTCACCATATTCCCCTCTCTCACCAAATCATTCTACTTTAAAATATACTATATAAAAGATTGTTTATGAAACAATTAACTTATTCCGGGACAGAGGGACAGGTTCCTTGTCCCACCAATTTTTATCTAGGATTGGGACAATGGACCTGTCCCCGTGTCCCAGCTAAGTGTAAGAAACCTGGCTTTTTTAGACAGCCAGGTTTCCTTTCTAATGGATATTTTTATCTACATAGCGGCCATAGTCCGGAATTGCAATTTGGTCAAAGTCTTTAACTAGTCTTGTTAAGGATTCTTTTAGCAGTTCGCCAGTTATCGGCAAACCATGTCCCGTAATGGCAACACTTGGTTCTAATTTAGCTAGTGTTTCAACAGATTTCTTCGCTGCCTGCCAATCAGTTGTTAAATATCTCGGAGGGCCACTGATTTCCAATTCTTGGGTAAACACCTTATATAAGTACTCTTGCTTCACAGTCACAAATGCATCACCAACGATAAGAGCGCGATCCTTTTCTCGGAAAAAGGATACATGGCCCGGTGCATGGCCTGGCGTATGAATCCAACGAAATTCTGGCAAATGAGGAACGGTTCCATCCTCTGGCAGCTTTTCCACATGACTCCCTAACTGAATTGGCTCATTCGGAAATAACGGTGATATTTTCGCCACCATTCCCCCTTCAACCGACGAGTCTGGTTCAGGATAGCTTGTTCGCCCTGTTAAAAATGGTATTTCCAACTCATGAGCGTAAACAGGAACATTCCAATGCTCAACTAATTCAATAATTGAACCTACATGATCAAAATGGCCATGAGTTAAGATAATCGCCTTCGGTCGACTCTCTTTGCCAAAGCGTTCCTCACATACAGCAATTATTTCCTCCGCTGAACCCGGCATTCCTGCATCTACAATCACATAATCTGATGTACCAGGCTCACCCACTAGTATAAAGTTTACGATTTGGATGGTATGAGAATAAATATCCGATACTACCTGTATTCCAACCCCACTGCCAATCGAAGTAGCAGGGATAAACTTATAATCATTTCCGTACTGCATGTCCTTTTCCATTAGGATCCTCCTTACACATTCGCCTAGTGATAGTGTTTCACAGGATTGGGAATTTATTTATCCCGCATTAGCGGGCAGTATATCCACACTAAAAATTTAGTGAAAACATAGAAGTTCAAACGGGAAAACGGTCCGTAAAAGCCTATCACAGAGCAAAGACTGAGAGCGCCGCGGGTCTGTGGCAAACCTTTGTGACACACATCCTATGCGCCTCAGCTAACAATCAGCGGGCCATAAAGAAACCTATCGAGGAGGACCTTTGAGCTATTCACCCAGGTTTGATAACCATTGCTTTAATTTACTCTTCGGGTAATACACTGTACCATTTATTACAACATGAGGAATATTTGGATATTCCTTCACTAATTCTTTGGCGTCTTCTTTAGATACTCCAATATGATACGCGATATCTTTTTCTTTAATCAGTTCGTATAAATCATCTTCTTCAAGCTTATCCATTACACTCTTCGCTTCAGGATTTTTAAAATTTTTCAAACCATCACCGATGAAGTATCCTGCGACTGCAATGCCTATGCCCAAAAATAAAAGATCCATTTTCACACCCCACTTTTTAGTATTTCACTTAGGAACGAATCCACTTCCAAATTTCCTTCGGAGTTGCATTTTTCCCATACATAAGAATACCTGTTTTGAAGATCTTCCCTGCGAGTTTCATAAATAGCCATATACTCACAATTAAAATGACTAAAGAAATAACAATTTCAATCCACGGCCATTCCTCTAAAAACGTGAGACGCAATAATAACACACCCGGAGCTGTAAACGGGATATAGGTTCCAATTTGTGCAATTAGACCACTTGGATCGCTAATTACTGGCCCAATAAATACAAAAGGTAGAAATGGCAGCATCATAACCATACCTTGAAAGTTTCCTGCTGACGACATATCAGCCATCGTTGCGCCAACACCTACAAACAGTGCAGCAAATAAGAGATACCCTAAAATTGCAATTAAAACATATAATAAAATCTCTGGTCCCACTAAGTAGTCAAAAATAGGTATATCCAGCTTCCAAAGTGCAATCGGTATTCCAAAGCCAAGAAATACAACAGCTTGAATCATACCCAATATAAAGTATCCGATAATCTTTCCTTGCATCAACTCAGCTGCAGTAAGGGACGATAATACAATTTCCGCAACCTTGTCTTTCTTCTCTTGAGATGCACTTTGAAAAATGTACATTCCTGAAAAAATAATTGAAAGTAGAATAATTCCAGCAAACGCGCCTGGTATAATGCGTTCAAGAGGATCCGTTCCTACTAAGTTAGACTCCTCTTCAGCAGTTTCCTCTGTTTCATCAATGAGTTTTTCTTCAAACGTTAGCTGTTTCGAGAATGCTGCTAATTGTTCTTCTGTAAGCCCGAGTTTTTTCATTTGTAAGGTCTTTAGTGGAACCTCTAATACTTGAACCTGATTCATAAAATATGGACTTATTTCTTCACTTGTATGAACAGGAACCACTCCATTTTCAAAGCCCTCCTGCTCGAACACGATATACGCTGTATTTTCTGCCTCTTTCAGTACTTCTAGGATTTCTTCGTACCCTATTTCTGTTGTTTCGAGTTCCCAATTCAGATCATGTGCGGCGACTGTTTCTTCTATGACATCAGTAACTCCAAGCTCATCACTGATTAAAACACGTGTCGAAACTTCTTCTTCGGGCTCTGATCCGCCAAAAATACTTCCTAAGAACATAAAAGCTAAGAATAAAACAGGAGTTAAAAATAGGCCAATCAAAAAGGACTTATTTCTCAAATTTCTTTTTACTTCCCATTTGGCTACTTTCATGGCATTACGCATCTATCGCAACCTCCTCTCGCAGCATGTTCTTTTCCGTTGCAATATCAATAAATATTTCATGAAGGGAGATTCGATCAATGGATAACTCATTGATCTCCAGTTGCTCCGGTAAATGCTTTAACCAACTTGCAACATTAACATCCTTTGTCAGGTACAAGATTGATGTTTCCTCCTGTTGTTCTACCCGTTGAACCTCAGGAAGGCCATGCAGAATTTCCAAATTGTTCTTACCGCGAATGGTACATTTAAAATTGGCATATTCTTTCTTTACATTATCCATCGATCCATAGATGACCTTTTGTCCACGGTGAATCAGAAATAACCGATCACACATTTCCTCAACTAGATTCATTTGATGAGAGGATAATAGTATCGCAGTGCCGCCTTTAGCCAGATTCCTGATCTCTTCTTTAAATAGCTCTTGGCTTACTGGATCAAGTCCTGAAAATGGTTCGTCCAGAATGAGAAACTCAGGTTCATGTAAGATGGATGCAATAAATTGTACCTTTTGACCCATACCTTTTGATAGTTCCTCAACCGAAGAATTCTCTTTCCCCTCTAACCCGAATTTCTTCAAGTAGGTAAGAGCACGTTCCTTGGCCTTCTTAATGGGATAATCCTTTAATTCAGCTAAATATAGAAGAATATCCATTACCTTGACATTTTTATAAAGCCCACGTTCCTCTGGTAAATATCCGATTTTATTCCGAGGTATTTCCGTATGTCCTTGGAAAGTGATAGATCCTTCATCCGGATACATGATCCCCATGATATTCCTGATCGTGGTTGACTTCCCAGCGCCATTTGGACCAAGAATCGCCATAATTTCTCCTTTATAGACTTCAAATGAAACACCCTTTAGCACCTCTACATTTTTAAAAGACTTCTTTAAATAATCTACTTTCAGAAAAGCATCCATAATGATATTCCTCCTCCTTTATCAATCCCCTAGGAGACTGGCAAACAAATTGAAGACAAATCTCTTAATCTAACCCACTAAGTATGTACGATATTTCACACAAAAGGTTTCAAATATTTTCCTGTAACAAACAAAAAAAGAACCGGCTCACCGGTTCTTTACTTATGCTTCTTTACTCGGCTCGGATAATGAAAAATCATCCGTAGAATCGTGTAAAATAACAATATAAATATAATTGTATTCACAATCCAATGGGTACCAATCAGGATATTGGCAACCGCAAAAATGATAATTGGTTTTGTTAACGCAAACGCACACATCTTCCATAAAAATTGAAATTTCAAATGGCGATGTGTAACCTTACTGACTCCTACACCCGCTCCCGCTAAAGTCGAAATCCCTGCGATACCTAAAAAAAGCATTAAAAACGGGTAAAAAAGGAGGACTTGAATGATATAAATATTTTGAGGAATATCGCTTTCCTTATAGGAATCATCCAAAAGTAAGTTAATTTCAATTGGAAGTGCGACGATAAACAATAATAAAAGAAGGAAAAGAATTGTATTTCTCATTTCCAGCTTATTCAGACGTTTCATTGCTGCCTTATTCGGCAATCGCAAACTATCCATAAATGTTGACATGAGTTTCACATAAAGCCACTCGCTTCATTTAAGAGTTATTTTAACTTAAAGATACCTTTCCACATAAGGAAAGGTACCCACATGATTATTTATAAAACTCTGCAGGAATATTGCCGAATTTACGGTTGTGATAAAGAAGTGGCGGCTTATTATAATTTTCAATCTCTACCACTTCACCGATTAGGATTGTGTGGTCACCCGCTTCAATCGTCTTATGAGTTTTACAATGTAATACTCCCGAAGTTCCCTTAAGGATTGGAAGGTTGTTATCAGACATTTCCCATTCACAATTACCAAATCGATCTGTTCCCTTACTTGCAAATAGGGCACAGATATCTCCCTGATCCCCAGCTAATACATGAACCGCAAATTTATCCACATTTGTAAAAATATCGTAAGTTGATACTCGCTTATCAATTGACCATAAAATCAATAATGGATCTAATGAAACAGAGGCAAATGAGTTTACTGTGAGTCCAAGTGGTACTCCATTTTCATCCGTCGTCGTTACAACTGTTACACCCGTCGGATAATTCCCCATGACGTCTTTAAAAGTTTGTACTTTATCCAAAGTTCACACACCTTTCTATGCACTGACACACTTCATTTTAGTATTTTCAAAATCTCTAATTTCAGCTTACTTAAATTTATTAGTTTAACTATATCATGATTACAATGACAATTCTAATTGAATGCATTTCGTTTAGTGCCTATATATATTCCCTTGGCGAATCCATTTCGTTGCAACCCATTTTTCACCTTCGGATACGGGAATACTCGAATGAAGGGACATCCGGTCTACCTCACCTTTACTATTTCCATACTGAAAATAGACAGCAGATCCTTTCTTTGGAACAATCGAAACTCCAACCTTAGGAAAAACAGTTTCTCCTCCTGCAGGTACATCATTTAAATAGATGAGGAACGTCCCCACCCGCTGACCACCTTTAGCAGGGTCTACCTTACTTGGTGGAAAATAGTCAAAGTGACTTTTGTATTCCTCACCAATTCCATAATTCAGTACCTGTAGCCCTTCTCCATTTTCAATAGGAAACTCCGTTAATTCCGCAATTCTTTTTTCTACTTTTTTAATAAACTCATTTTCTCGCAAATAAAAATACATACCTTTGCTAGTTCGACCAGTAGCTGCTTTTTCTTCACCAGTCTTTGGATCAATGACAGTTGAAGGCTTAAGGCGGTTTCGCGACATTTCAATCAACTGGTCACATTCCTCATAACTTAGGAAATTATCCAAATGTAAAATAAAAGGCTTTTCTACTTTTGAAAGGACCTTAATTTCACGGTCACTTGTATGTAAAGTACTTCCCTTTTTCGCGATTTCGGGCTGTTCATATTCATATGGAGCTTGCACACCTGGTGTGTTTATTGGTTTATTTCCAACGATTCGAAACAGAGTGGTATATGATAATTTAGGATCATAGCCTTTTCGAATCATTGCATCGACAATCGCTTCAGGGTTAACGCCACTGTTTAACGTTTTAATAATCCAATCCATGAGTGCACCTGGAATTTTATTCACTTTCTCCATTTCTTCCTCTCCTTTATAGCCCTTTATTGAACGAAAGGGACAAGGAGTCCTATCTCTTCCGCTCTGTGTAATCCCTTACATTCTATTGTAATATATATAAGTCAAATTGTGGTAGCAATTACTTTATTTCCAGAGTTCTGTCGCAATTAGTGCTTCATTCTGACTCAATTCCTCCTTATTCCTGTTCTCGCTGTCGCAATCAACACTCTATTCTTACTCAACTCAGCTGATTCCCATTCTCTCTGTCGCAATCGGCACTTCATTCTGACTTAACTCTGCCATTTTCCAGTGCTCGCTGTCGCAATCAGCGCTCTATTCTGACTCTCCTCTGCTGATTCCCATTCTCTCTGTCGCAATCAACACCTTATTCTGACTCTATTCTGCCATTTTCCTGTGCTCGCTGTCGCAATCAGCACTCTATTCTGACTCAATTCTGTCAATTTCCTGCTCTCTCTGTCGCGATCAGCACTCTATTCTGACTCTCCTCTGCTGATTCCTACTCCCTCTGTCGCAAACAACACCTTATTCTGACTCAATTCTGCCATTTTCCTGTGCTCGCTGTCGCAATCAGCGCTCTATTCTGACTCAACTCAGCTGATTCCCATTCTCTCTGTCGCAATCGGCACCTCATTCTGACTTAACTCTGCCATTTTCCAGTGCTCGCTGTCGCAATCAGCGCTCTATTCTGACTCTCCTCTGCCGATTTCCCACTCTCGCTGTCGCAATCAACACTCTATTCCGACTCAATTCTGTCAATTTCCTGCTCTCGCTGTCGCGATCAGCACTCTATTCTGACTCTCCTCTGCTGATTCCTACTCCCTCTGTCGCAAACAACACCTTATTCTGACTCTATTCTGTCAATTTTCTGCTCTCTCTGTCATAATCAACACTTCTTTCCGACTCATCACAGACGTTTTCTTGCCCTCGCTTCGCAAACAGCACTCTATTCTGACTCAACTCAGCTGATTCCTTACTCGCTCTGTCACAATCAGCACCTCATTCTGACTCAACTCTGTCAATTTTCTGCTCTCTCTGTCATAATCAACACTTCTTTCCGACTCATCACAGACGTTTTCTTGCCCTCGCTTCGCAATAAACGCTCTATTCTGACTCAACCAGACAACTTCCCACTCTTGCTGTAGCAAGTAGTGTTCTTCTCGGATACCAAACAGTTGATACCCACACTTTCTGTCCGGATGGCAACACTACAATCTGGTAACACTTAGACAAATTCCTACACAATAACGTGCGAACTGAAACATTACTCTCTCAAAAAAAGAGCGAGACCTCTAAGATCTCACCCCCAAAAAAACTCATCCACCTTATTCAGCCTTTTGCCCTGTATACACAACTATTGCATCTCTCAAGAATTCTGCGGTTCCTGGCTGTTGTTTGTCATAATATGCTGTGAATCGTTCGTCATCGACGTACATTTGCGCCAAGCCTGCATGCGCTTCTTTGCTATATTTTGGCCAAAAATACATGAGCCACTGCTTATGCAACTCTGCCGCTTTTTGGCCGAGTTCTCCAGCTGGATTGCCAGTCTTCATCGCATCACTTAAGGTCTCCATTAATTCCTCAGAAAGACGGGTTACCGCCTCATGATCCTCTTTGGACATATTCATGAACATCTCGTTTGATTGTTTAACTGTTTCTTCACCATATTTTTCACGGATTTCTTTTCCGTATTTTTTCTCATTTTCTTCGAGTGCCTTCTTTTTAAAGCCTTCGAATTTTTCTTGATCAGACATAATAACTCTCCCTTCTTTTTGCGCAATGGTTTTTTCAATATTGGCAATGAGTAGATCGATTTGTTTTCGTTTATCAAGGAGCTGCTCTCGATGTTCTTTGAGTGCTTTAGGCTCATCAAAGGCAGGATTGGTCATAATTTGTTTGATATCTGTTAGATTGACCCCGAGTTCACGGTAAAAAAGAATTTGTTGTAGACGATCGATTTCATCTTGGCCATAAATTCGGTAACCTGATGAATTGATTCTTGCCGGCTTAAGAATCCCAATTTCATCATAGTACCTTAGAGTTCTTGTACTTACTCCTGCTAGTTTCGCTAGCTTTTGTACCGTATACTCCACCTCATCACCCCCTTGATAATTTCAATTTACACCTTTACGCAACGTTAAGGTCAATACAAAATTACGAAAAAATTTTTAAGGTGTGAATATAAAAGCCCCACAAGATATGTATAACCTTGTGGGGCCGGATTGATTAGTTTTCTTGAATGTTTTTACGGTCTTTCTTAAACATTTTAGACAAAATTTCGTAGACGATTGGTACGACTAGAAGTGTTAGTAGAGTTGAACTTGCGAGTCCACCGATAACGGTAATACCAAGCCCTTTCGAAATTAAACCTCCGCCACCTTCGCCAAATAATAACGGGATTAGTGCACCCATTGTGGCAATTGCCGTCATTAAGATTGGACGTAAACGTGTGGCACCAGCCTCAAGAACAGCTTCACGCATTGTTAGTCCATCACGTTCCATATGAATGATTCGGTCTACTAAAACGATGGCGTTTGTAACCACTATACCGATCAACATCAACAGACCCATCATAACCGATACCGAAATGGTTTCGTCTGCAATCAATAATCCAACAAACGAACCAATAATTGCAAATGGTAAGGAGAACAGAATTGCAAATGGTGCAACTCCTTCACCAAATGTCACAACAAGGATGAAGTACACAATTGCAATTGCTGCGAGCATTGCAAGACCTAGTTGGGTAAATGTTTCAACCATATCTGCTTGAACACCGGCAATATCAAGTGTTACTCCTTTTGGAAGGTCTAGTTCTTCTACTTCTTCTCCAACCTTAGCTGTTACTTTTGAAATATCATCCCCAATAATAGATCCTGAAACGGAAGCATAGTACTCACCTTTACTACGAGCAAGTGTATTTAAGGTAGTACCTTCTTTAACCGTTACTAAATCAGATAGAGGCATCGTTGCACCCATTGCTGTTGGTACTTGAGTTGCAAGAAGATCATCTATTGACTCTGGTGTAGCTACTTCTTCCTGCTGAACAATAACCTCCAATGTATTTCCATCTTTTTCAACAGTTGTGATAACCTCTTGTGAGCGGTCTGGATTTAGCATCATCACAATTTGACCAGTTGTAAGTCCATATTGTAATAATTCATCCTGTTCAACATTGAATGTGTACTCGACATATGCATCCTCAGCACTTGACGATACATCCTCTAAAACGTCTGCATCATTCATGACGCCTTCAACCATATCAACTGCATCATAAAGCTTATCTAAATCTTCACTATATAATGTATAACTAACCTCATTTGTGCTCATTGACATAGAAGAGAAATTCTGGCTCTTCCACTCACCCGATTGGCCAATATTAAACACGTATTCTTCAACTTCTTCGCGGACTTCAGGGAAGTTCTCCATTTCCGGATCGAAAATGAGGTACATGAGCGCACCGTCACCGCCGCCTCCCATCATTGCGGCCATTGGGTCGCCGCTTTCTGTTACAGAAACCTGAAGAATATCAATATCTTCTCGTTTTAATAACTCTTCTTCAACTGTTGCAACATTATCCAAGGTTTCATCTTTTAACTCACCAGTTCCTGGCGTATAAGTTAGATACATGACCTTTTCTTCTTCACTACCCATAAAACTAAAACCAATAAGCGGTGTTAATGCTAAGCTACCGACTAATAATAATATTGACAGTACTGACACAATAATTTTATGATTTAGCGACCAATTTAAAATACCTTTATACCAATTTGCAAGCTTACCTACTTCTTTATGCTTTGACTCTGTTTTTTCAACATAGAGCTGTTTTTTAAACAAAGTATGTGATAAAGCAGGAACGATCGTAATCGCAACTAACAAGGAAGCACCTAAGGCAAAAGTCATTGTTAATGCGAACGGCATGAACAATTCTCCAACCATACCACCTACAAAAATTAACGGTGCAAATACCGCAACCGTAACTAACGTGGAGGAAAGGATTGGTTTGAACATTTCAAGTGTTGCTTCACGTATTAAGGCACGGCCATTTAGCTTTTCTTCTTTTAAATGTAGTCTTCGATAAATATTTTCAACAACGACAATGGAGTCATCAATTACACGTCCGATTGCAACCGTAACTGCCCCTAGTGTCATTAAGTTCAATGTAATGTCCATCCACTTCAGTAACAATAATGCCATAAAAATGGAAACCGGAATGGATACAATCGAAATAATTGTTGATCTAAAATTACGAAGGAATAGTAGAATTATTAAGACCGCGATTAAACCACCAAATAGTGCTTTTTCTACCATTGTTGCAACTGATTTTTCAATTGGCTCTCCTTGGTCTAGTGAAACATCGATAACGAGACCTTCAATTCTTTCCTGCTCGTCTTCAATAAGATCCTTTACTTCATTTACCACATCCACTGTGTTTGCTCGTTGCTCTTTAACAATTTGAATAGCAATAGCGTCTTTTCCGTTCGTACGAGATACGGATTGAACGCGTCCAACTTCTTCAATTGTAGCAATATCACTAAGTTTCACGAATGGCTGTGGATTATTTTCAGTAGGTGTAATAGGAATTAACATTTCCTTTAACTCATCTGCTGTCATGAACTTTCCGTCAATCGCAACAGCTTGTTCACCTTCTTTAAACTCAAAAAGTCCTAGTGATACTGACATATCACTTGCTTGGATCATCTGTTTGACTGAGTCCTCTGTTAAGTCAAGTTCAGCCATTTTTTCAGTATTATAAGTAAGTTGTACTTCTTCAATATGCTGACCTGTGATCGTTGCCGATCCAACCCCATCAAGCTTTTCAATCTTTGGAAGTAAAACATCTTCAACTGTTGATGTTAATTCCACAATATCTTCTGTTTTACTACTTACACTTAATGCCACAACCGGCATCATATTCATGCTAATGGCCGTAATAACAGGCTCTTGTGCAGCTTCTGGCAATGTAACTGCGTCTAAAGCGGATTGAAGGGCACGCTTCGCCTCGTCCATATCCTCGCCATACTCATATTCAACTTGAATATTAGCCATGTTCGAATAGGAATTGGAATAAACAGATTTAACCCCATCAAGTCCCTCGACCGCTTTTTCAATTGGCATTGAGACATCTTCCATCACCTGTTCTGGAGTCGCACCAGGATATACATCCATAACCATTAGGAACGGAATGGATATATCAGGAATTGTTTCTGTCTTCATTTGTGTACCTGAATAAATTCCAGATACAGTTATAATAATTGTTAATAACCAAACTGCTAGTTTGTTTTTTAATACAAAGTTGGCTATACCTCTCACACTTACACCTACCCTAGATTGACTTATTAAACCCATTTATTTATAATAATGACCAATCAGTCATTTGTCAATGAAAGAAAACGGGAGAGAACCACGAAATGGTGAAAAAACAACTAATAATGGAAAAGGCGCTAGAGCTTTTCGCAAAGCAAGGTTTTGAGGCAACATCTGTACAGCAAATAACTGATCAGTGTGGGATTTCAAAGGGAGCTTTCTACCTCTCTTTCAAGTCAAAAGATGAATTAATCATCGCCCTAATCGACCAGTTTATGGAGCAATTTTTTGCTAATATTGACCATTTAGTCAGAAACAAAAAAGATACAGAAAATCTTCTATTTGAATATTATTATGTAAGCTTCCAGTCATTTAAAGAACACTCACATTTTGCGAATATCTTAATGAAAGAGTATACCCAGTCTCTTAACGAAAAATTAATTCTTAAAATGCATTATTATGACAAACTAGGTAATACAGTGATTCTCTTGATGATTGACCGCATTTATGGAGAAAAAGCAGAGCATATAAAATATGATCTACTCTATAGTATAAAAGGTTTTATGAGGATGTATTCGGAGCTCTTTCTGTATCAGCTTGTTCCACTGGATATTGACCTCCTTTGTCAGTCCCTAGTGGAAAAAACAGATTTATTAGCTCATGGCATGACCCTTCCTTTTCTAAAAAAAGAACTTATGGAATCATCCGGACAGGGTGAGATCACAAAGGAACAATTGATTTCGTTACTTGAGGAGAAAGTAAAAGAAATGGAAGATTCAATTGAAAAGGAATCCCTGCTGCTATTGCAAGAACAGGTGAATAAACGAACATATAGCCCTGCGATTATAAACGGACTCTTGTTAAACGTTCGGAACCATCCACATTGTAAATGGATCGCACACTTACTCAGTTCCCATTTTAAGAAACAATAAATTTACCCCTTTCACCAAAAAACACGGCAGAATCCTATTTATTCTGCCGTGTTTCTTTATTATCTTATTTGTCCATTTCCGGTCATTAAGAATTTTACTGTTGTTAGTGCTGGTAGTCCCATCGGCCCACGTGCATGAAGCTTTTGAGTTGAAATACCAATTTCAGCACCAAACCCTAGGGCTCCACCGTCTGTAAATCGAGTTGAAGCGTTATGATATAGAGAAGATGCATCGACAAGTTTCATAAACACATCTGCTACTTCTTGATTTTCTGTAATAACCGCCTCTGAGTGCTTTGTCCCATAGTTTTCAATATGGTCAATTGCTTCGTGCACATCTTCAACAATCTTCATCGCAATATCCAAACTTAAATATTCATTTGCCCAATCCTCTTTACCTGCGGGGATTGCATTTGGGATAATTGATAGTGACTGCTCATCCCCATGCACTGTAATAGAATGTTCCTGTAATGTTTTCACAAGCACATCCTTATGTTTTTGCAACCAGTCCTTATGTATAAGGACTGTTTCCGCAGCATTACAAACAGCCGGTCGATCTGTTTTTGCATTCACAAGGATTGGCAACGCCTTGTTGACATCAGCTCCAGAGTCAATATAGACATGGCAGTTTCCGACACCTGTTTCGAGTACAGGAACTGTTGCTTGTTTAACAACCGTTTGAATCAAAGAGGCCCCGCCGCGAGGAATAAGCACATCAATATATTCCTTCATCGTAAATAGCTGCCCGGTAGCTTCACGATCCGTACTTGCAATAAATTGAACAGCTTCCCTTGGTATCATCGTATGCTCTAGCGCATATTGAATAACCTCAACGATTGCTTTATTTGTGTGAATCGCTGATGAGCCGCCTTTTAAGATGATTGCATTTCCTGACTTTAACGCGAGCCCTGTTGCATCAACCGTTACATTTGGTCGTGCCTCATAAATCATCCCGATAACACCCAAAGGTACCGTTACTTTTTTCACCTGTAGGCCGTTTTCCAATGTCCAATCTGAAATAACTTGGTCTGTCGGGTCCTCCAAAGCAGCAACTTGTCGAAGTCCCTCTGCAAAATCAAAAATACGTTTCTTTGAAAGTGTTAGCCGATCCATGAATGCTGGCGTATATCCAGCTTCTTTACCTTTTTGCAAATCAACCTTATTAGCTTCTAAGATAATTTCAAAGCTTGCTTCTAAATGTTCAGCTATTATATACAATGCTCTATTTTTATCGTCAGTTGATAGAATACTCACTTGTTTGGCAGCTTTTTTTGCTTCACGTGCTTGATTTCTAATATCTACATTTTCCTTTACTAAAGTCACCTAATTCCTCCTTTAATCAATTGCGCCTTGGCGTATTTGATGCCCAGATCTATTCGAGCCTGCTCGAAAAACTACTTCTAAAGATCTGTGGCATCCGCCGGAGGCTTTGACTTTACTCGGTTGGGTTACCTACTGAATAAAGTCAAACTCCAATTGTGATTGGTGCATCTATATGGCAAACAAAATCTCCTATTTCCATAATGACAGTGGAATCTATTACTTGATCTCTTTGAGACTGTAGCATCCGTTCTAACTCATCTGAAGAGATTTTCACCAAACCTCTGGCAATTTCTTCTTCGCCCGTATCCACTACACGGACAACAGCGCCTTTTTCAAACCTACCTTCGACTTGAAGAATCTCCTTTAGCCGCAAGCTCTTCCGATTCTTCACAATTCTCTCTATTGCATCGGCATTGATGATTATTTCTCCCTTGGATCCTGAGTGAAAGGCAATCCACTTTTTCTTTTGATTAAGTATTGTCACTGATTTTTTACAAGAAAAAAACGTACCGGTCGCCTTTTCTTCCACGGCATCCACGATGATATTTTCTTTATTTGCATTTCCTAAAAAAGTTGAAATCCCAGACGCCATTGCAATTTTCACGGCTTCAATTTTAGACTTCATGCCACCTGTACCAACAGTACTTCCAGAACCACCTGCAGCATTCTCGATTTCATCCGTAATTTCAGACACTTGCTCTATTAACTTAGCATCCTCATGTACAGTTGGGTTTTTATCATATAAACCATCTATATCAGATAAAATGACCAGTTGGTCAGCATCCACTAAACCAGCAACTTTAGCCGCCAATGTGTCATTATCACCAAAGTTCAAACGCTCTGTCGAAAGCGTGTCATTCTCATTAACGATTGGAATAATCCCTCGGTCTAATAAAACATTCAATGTGTTGCGCACATTTTGATAACGTGATTCATCCAAAAAGTCGCTTCTTAAAATCAAGATTTGCGAAGCCACATAGCCGTGTGATAAAAATAGGTGGGAATAGGACTCCATTAATAATCCTTGACCAATCGATGCAGCTGCTTGTTTTTCTGACAATGAATCTGGGCGTTTAAGACAGCCGAGCTTTCTATATCCAGCAGCGACGGCCCCTGATGATACTAGAACAACCTCGTGCCCTGCATCCTTCAACTCAGCAATTTCATTCGTCAATTTTTCTAGTTTTATCTTACTAATTTCTCCATGACGGCTCGTTAACGAGCTACTTCCGACCTTTATAACAACTCTTTTTTCTATGGACATCCGATCAATCCTTATCTGTTTTGTTTTTGATTTGATTGCCGGACGATAATACTTTTACAAGCGCTTATCGCCCGTAAAAGGGTTTTATGCTTATGTTAAACAGCTTGAACTTTTTTCTCAGTAGTGCCTTCAAGCTGTGAACTGATTTCTTGGGAACGCTTTGCCGCATGTTTAATAGCTTGTGAGATCGCCTTACCGGCACCATTTTTTTCTAAGGCTGCTAAACCTGCAGCTGTTGTTCCATTTGGGGAAGTCACATTTTCCCGTAATGTGGTCGGTGTCTCATTCTGTTGCTGAATCATTTTTGCTGCTCCGACAATCGTTTGAGCAATAATTTCTCTTGTCACTTTTTCTTGTAATCCTGCCTTTTTCACTGTTGCTTCCATATGCTCCATTAGGTAATAAATATAGGCAGGTCCACTACCCGCTACTCCTGTAAACACATCCATTTGGTCCTCTGGAATCTCGTAAACTTCTCCAATTGATTCAAGCAGGTCTTTAGCCAGTAACATATCTTCCGTAGTAGTCGAGGAACCAGCTGAAATGGCTGTTGCAGACTCTCCAATCATGCTAGATGTATTCGGCATCACACGAATCACCTGTTGTCCCGCTGGTAAATGCTGCTCCATGTAAGTTGTGGTAATACCCGCTAGTACGGATAAAACGAGTTGGTTTGGTTGAAGTGAATCTTTGATGGACTGTAGTGCAACTTCTGCATCTTTAGGTTTCATTGCGAGGACGATAATATCGATATTTTGTAGGTTTAGATGTTTGCTTGTTAAACCTTTAATATAATAATTTTCTTCAAGCTGTTGTAGTCGTGCTGTATTCGAACGGTTGGTAACAAAAATCTGATTCGAAGGAACTTTTCCAGCCGCAACAATTCCTGATATCATTGCCTCTGCCATAGAACCTGCCCCTATAAAGGCGATTGTTTTTTCATGTAACATCAAATGTCTCCCTTGTGGTAAAAATTTAAGAACGTATTTATCGTAACATCTTAAAAACCATTATCAAGGGTATCTCGGAAAGTCATATGCATATGATTCAATTAGTGAGTGTAAACGCTACCAAACTAAGCTAATCACATCAAACCACCTTCTATCCGTTCAAAACATGCCTGAGCCAATAATTTGCCAGTTAGCGGGACAGGGGGATAGGTCCCTCATCCCAAAATGTTACAAACTACTACTAAAACCGACAAAAAGGACAGGTCCACCCTCTTTGCGAATTTCACAAATTACAAATGAACCTATCCTCTTCTAAGAATTTAATGATGAAAATGATCTTCATTTATTTCTTTTACGCCCGCAGCTATCAGAACCGCTAATTTAATTCGGGCCTTCTTGCTGTCATAATCACCTGCTAATAGGACCCCCGCATTTTGTAAGGACCAGGCACTTCCTGGGAAGTCATAAACCGTCTTTACTTCCCCTTCCTCAGCACTTGTTGTAAGGAGTACATATATTCCTTTTTCAACCGCTCTTTTCACACTATCGAGGATATAAGGTGGTGCATGACCCCTACCAGGGGCTTCTACAATAATTCCTTTAGCCCCATAATCAGCGGCACAATCTATAAACTTACCATCTGAACCAAGTGAGGTTTTTACGAGCTCAACAGTAGGTAATGAGGTTTTCAAAGTATATGTTTCTCGTTTCACAGGTTTTTGATAGATAAAGATTGTCTCTTGATCCACAATTCCTAGGTAACCGAAGCCAAAAGAAGTAAATCCATCTACGTTTGAAGCATGTTTTTTCTTGATGTATCGCCCAGAAAAAATCCGCTCATTAAATATAGCAACCGTTCCAAGACCCCTACATTCTTGATATGCAGCTAATAGAATGGATTGTCGCAAGTTAACAAAAGCATCCGTTCCATTCACTTGAGGTCCCCGCTGTGAACCAGTGATCACAACTGGCCTCTCATCAGCAATAACTAAATCTAAGAAATATGCCGTTTCTTCTAATGTATCCGTACCATGGGTGACTACGACTCCATCTATATCTGGGCTTTCAAAGACTTCTTCAATCTTTTCCTTCAATGTAATTAAATGACCAAACGTCATATGATTACTAGGTATCTGAAAGACAGATATCACATCAACATCTATATATGAAGGGAGATCACACATTTCAGATAGTTCTTCACCAGACATCACACCAGCTGTTAATAACCCAGTTTCGGGATTTCGTTTACTGGCAATAGTCCCTCCTGTACTTAACATAATGATTCTTTTCTTATCCATGGTTACCCTCCTTCAATTTAAAACAACCTTTAGAAACTATTAATTTAATAGTATAGTGCCCCTCTATCCGTTTCAATAGTTTGAATTAAAAGAAAGTAGTAAATATCTCTTCAGTATCCAACACGTTAAGCCATAATCGGACAGATTCCTCTCTTCAACCATGGTAAACTAAAACCAGAGGTGATAACGAAATGGAAAACCAACCATACATAAACCAATTATTTATTGGCAAACCCAAAACAATGGGTGACCCAAATGCGAAAAAGCTCATGGATAAAGAATGGACAAGTGGTATTTTTAAAGAGCCCATTCATTATCCGGTAATGCTTGGTAAAGAAGGTCTAACCGGGGATGGTCAAGCTGATTTAAAAAATCACGGCGGACCTGAAAAAGCCGTTCTTGCCTATGCAGCAATCCATTATGAAAAATGGCAAAGTGAATTAAACAATGATCAAATTGTCGCAGGAGCAATGGGAGAAAATTTCTCAATTGTGGGTCTTGATGAATTCAATGTTTGCATCGGGGATATTTATGAGGTTGGTGAGGCTTTGGTTCAAGTTTCACAACCACGTCAGCCGTGCTGGAAGCCTGCCCGTCGCTTTAAAATACTCGATTTTGCACTACGAATTCAAAAAAGTGGTCGAACCGGATGGTACTTCCGCGTTATCAAAGAAGGCATTGTTAAAGAACAAGATAAAATTAAGTTAATAGAACGCCCATACCCTGAATGGACCATTGCCAGTTGCAATGAAGTTATGCATGAAAAGAGAGATGATAAAGAGGCAGCAGCCAAACTTGCAGCCTGCATACACCTTGCAGCGAACTGGAAAGAAACATTAGCAAAACGACTAAAAGGTGAATCAAAATCAATTGAAAGCCGTGTTTACGGGCCAAATATTTAGGGGTAAACATAGTGTGAGTTTGGGACTCAAATTTTTGATAAAATGAAGGACATTACTAAGTGAAATCATGGATGAAATGTCCTTCATAACCTCGATGAAGACCATTTCAATCCAAAATCACTGATTTCTAACTGTTCTTTTTTTATAAAAGACGGTCATATATTCTCCGCGTCTTCCTCCTTGTCTTCCTAAGTCCACTCAGCCATAATCCGGTAGCATTAAGGCAAAGTCATTTACTTGGTAGAATAGATCCTCTTGGGTTTCAAGGAGGTCCGGAGACTTCATTTGTGATAATTTCTTTAAGAAGACTCATCCCTCACTTCCCATGGTATGGGAGAATATCGTTTGAATTTTTCAGATTGTAGGTCATTTGTCGTAAAATCAGGCATAACCGTGCTCCCTTTATATGATTTTTCAACAGCAAGCAGTTAGTTATTTTCGCATTACAGTTAGTTGATACTAAGGATGAGAAACAATTAGTTGGCATTTCCCGCTGATTTCAAACTCACCAAATCCAACTGGGATAATAAAATGCATACCCTTTTTCAAATTATATTCTTCTCCATTATGTAAAAGGGTTCCTTCACCATTTGCAACACTTAGAAGTAAATAGTATTCATTGAATGAGAACATGGCATCTCCATGTACATCCCATTTATATACGGAAAAAAACTCTGACTCGACAAAAGTAGTAATCGTAACATTTTCAAGTTCCTCAACATGTGGGGTAAACCCCATATCTTCATGTGGAACATTCGTTATCTCAATTGCCTTTTCTAAATGAAGTTCACGTAAATTCCCCTCGGCATCCCTACGGTCATAGTCGTACATCCGGTAAGTAGTGTCCGAGCTTTGCTGGGTTTCCAAGACAAGGGTTCCTTCACAAAGAGCATGAATCGTTCCACTTGGCACATAAAAGAAATCACCTGGCTTGATTTTCACTTTACGAAGTAGTTCGTCCCATTTACCTTCCTCGATTTGCTTAACTAGCTCTTCTTTAGAACTAGCATTATGGCCAAAAATCATTTGAGCATCCTGTTTGCAATCAAGAATATACCAGCACTCTGTTTTTCCTAAATCACCATTTTCATTTATCATTGCATAAGCATCGTTTGGATGTACCTGTACTGATAAATCCATATTCGCATCCAATATCTTTGTTAATAAAGGAAACACCACGCTTTCGGGGTTACCAAATAAGTCGGGGTGTTCCTGCCAAAGTTTGTCTAATGTCATTCCCTTAAAAGGACCATTCTCGACAACAGATTGTCCATTAGAATGCGCAGAAATTGCCCAGCATTCCCCAGTATTTTGGAATGGAATTTCATACCCATATTCCGTTTGTAACGCGGTACCACCCCAAATCCTCTCTTTAAAAATTGGTTTTAATAATAATGGTTCCATCGGGAAAAAACCTCCAGTGAATTTTGTTCATGTCTTTCAATATTCAGTGTTAACTGAATTTTTATTACGCTTAGTATCTTATTTTCTGGTTAAAAAGTGATGTAAAGCCCCTATCAAGTTAGCGTCATTATCAAATTGACAAGGTTCAACACTAATATCCGGTGTAGAGATCTCATTCTTTAATAGTTTTAGCTCATTATTAATGCCTTCAATTACATCCGGACGTTTGCTGATCCCCCCGCCGATTAGGATTTTCTCTGGGTCAAGTGCGTATTTTATATTATAGATACCAGCTGCAAGCCTCTTGTAAAAAAGAGTAATGCATTCTTTTGCAATGGGATCACCCTCTTCAGCCATCCGGAATACCTTTTCCCCGTTCAAGGTCCCATTTTCCAAGGATTTCTTATGTTCCGCCTCTTTGGCTAGAGCATTTGTTGAGGCAACTAGGCTCCAGGTTGATTTTAGGGGATTCCTCAACGGGTCGCCCATAATCATATAGCCAAACTCGCCCCCTTGTAAGGTGGCACCACGTAAAACGGTATGATTCATCACGATACTACCGCCAATGCCTGTACCTATTACTATACAAATATAGTAATCTATTTCTTTTGCTGCTCCAATCCACCCCTCTGCCAATGCAGCGCAGTTCGCATCATTTTCAATCGACACATCCAGACCGGTCCGCTCCTTTATCAATTCTGTCAAACTAATACCGTGGATATATGGGATTGCGCTTGACCCACCGATATATCCATTTATCACATTAACCGCACCTGGTGAACTAATAGCAATCCCTTCAATTTCAAAGCCCTGTCGATATTCATTGGTGATTTCGGTAATCGTCTCCAGAAAACTCTCTAAACCTTCTTGCGGAGTAGGGATCTTTCCGCCTTCCAGCTTCAATCCGCGCTCGTTCATTACTGCATACTTAATAAAGGTACCACCTATATCAAATACCATATAAGAATTCATGGTCAGCCCTCCTGTTACTAAAAAGATGCTTGTTGAGTAAGCAGAGCAGCTCCAATGACACCAGCCTTTGTACCTAATGAAGCATCTACAATTTCAACTTTATGCTGCAGCTGTGGATATAAAAAGTCATTAACCCTTTCTAGAAGGAGTGGCATAATATAGTCTTTTGACTGCATAACTCCACCACCAAGAACGATGATGTGTGGATCAACAGTATGAACAATATTCGCAATGCCTTTTGCCAATGAGACTATCATTTGATCGACAATATTTCCTGCTTCCTCATTCCCATTCATTGCCATCTCAATTACCTCACCTGCATGGCCTGTAATCCTTAGTTGTTCTCTTCCACGCTGCTTAACTGCAGTTCCACTTGCCAGTGTTTCTAAGGCACCAACATTCAAGGCATGATGTGACGGTCCCTCACAATCTACAATTAAATTGCCTATTTCACCTGCACAGAAGTGTGCACCTTGAAGCAATTGCTTGCGGAATACAAACCCTCCGCCAACTCCTGTGCTAACAGTAATATAAAAAACAGACTCTTTTCCTTCCCCAGCACCAATGATGGCTTCTGCAAGTGCAGCTGCATTTGCATCATTATCAAGATAAACCTTTTTATTCAAAGCCTTTTCTAACATAGATACTATTGGAATATTATCCCACCCAGGTAAATTGTTTGGACTCAGGATTAATCCCTGTTTCACATCTAATGGGCCCGGGGACCCGATTCCAATTGCTTCGATATTTCGGTCTTGTAGGATTTTCTCGCAATGCTGAATCATTTGACCGATTATATAATTTGGTCCTTTATCACTTTCTGTTTTTATATTTATTTCTTCCATTAACTGACCTTCAGAAGTTACAACCGCAATTCTTAGGTTAGTTCCTCCCAAATCAATCCCTAGAAGATACTTCTCCATATCTGCCACTTCCCCTGTTATTTTGATAGATTCCACGGATCCTGGATAACTTAATTTCCCCAAGACAATTGGCTCTTTTTAATTGTTACTTTTTTCTCCTTATACTCAGTGGTTCCAAGTGAACCGGAATTAATTAGCTAATTATTAAGTCGGCACTTACAAAATCGATAGGATTTCCAACCTCAATTTCAATACATCCTTCCTCGATCCTATATTTATTTTGGCTGCTAAATACTTCCAATTCTTCCGTCCCCAGTTCAAACATTACTTCTTTTGTTTCTCCTGCTGCAATCCAAATCTTCTTAAATCCTTTTAATTCCTTTACTCTCCTCGTTATACTTGAACCCTTTCCTTTTATATAAAGCTGTATTACATCATAGCCATCACGGTCCCCTTTATTGGTGACTTCAACCATAATTTTGAATGTTTCCCCCGCTAAGAGTTTACAAACTGGGATGGACTGAATAGAGCAACGAAGATTATCATACGTGAATGTAGTATACGAAAGGCCATATCCAAAAGGAAATAATGCCTTCCCGGACATATCAAAATAATCTCTCTTGTATCCACCCTCCTTGTGATTATAAAATACAGGAATTTGCATGGAGGATCTTGGAATTGAAACAGGCAATCTTCCACTTGGATTGACTTTTCCAAATAAAACCTCTGCTATTGCCTGGCCACCCATTTGTCCTGGATACCATGCACTTAAAACAGCTGGGACATTTTCCGCCACCCACGGAATGGCATGCGGTCTTCCTTGTATCAAGACAACAACAGTTGGTGTTCCAGTCTGGATGATTCGCTGTAGTAGGTGTAGTTGCTGGCCACCTAATTCTAAATTAGCTACGTCAACATTTTCACCACAATCCATTTCTTCTTCTCCGGTTGTATTGATTACAGCACCATTAAGGTCAAATTGTGCATCAAAATTTCTTGCACTAGAACCACCTAAAACGACGACGGCAACATCCGAACTGTTAGCCAGATGAACTGCCTTTTCGATCCCTTCCGTATCTAGGGAACGAATGCCGCATCCTCTTTCATAAGCAACTTCTGCATCATTTGCTAATTCAGTAATCCCCTGTAGAACAGTGACAACTTTACCTTCTTGTTGAAACGGTGTATAATCTCCTAGCTGATTATAAACAGAGTCTGCATTAGGTCCAATAACTGCTATTTTTTTATTACTCCCTTTTATTGGTAATATCCCTTGATTTTTTAACAAGACAATTGACTGCCGTGCCGACTCAAGATTGATTTTTTGTGCTTGTTCCTGACTTATTGGGGTTTTTGTTTCTATAAAAGGATTTTCAAATAAACCCATTTTAAATTTAAGTGTCAAAACCCTTCTAACTGCATCGTCCAGCTTTTCTTCACTGACAAGACCTTCTCCAATGGCTTTTTCTAAAGTAGTATACACGTTGTCCCAAAGACTTATATCTACCCCATTTTCTAGAGCCAGCGCAGCAGCTGCTTCCTGACTTTGTGTTAATGGGACTAAAAGGTCTAGTGCACAACCATCTGCCATTACAGCCCCTTTAAATCCTGATTCCTTGCGTAGGATTTGGTTGAGAAGATACCCATTAGCATGACATGGGATTCCATCAATTTCATTATAAGCAGCCATACAAGCAAGAGCTCCTAATTTAATAGCTGCTTTCATTGGCGGAAGATGAATCTCCCTTAATTCTCTTTCTCCTATCGATGCAGGGGCTGCATTATGCCCCCCTATTCCATTACCTTGAGCTGTAAAGTGTTTAAGAACAGCAATCATTTTACCTTCCGGAATGATATCACTTTCTTCCCCTTGCATCCCTTTTACAACCGCTTCTGTTAATCGAGAAGTAAGATATGGATCTTCACTGAAACACTCTTCCGATCTTCCCCATCTAGGATCCCGAAGGATATCCAATGTCGATACAAGTCCTAAATGAGCACCTTTTGCTCTGATTTCGTTTGCAACAGCTGCTATCAGTTTTTCATGTAATTCGGTATTCCACGTCGCACCAATTCCCAAGTTTACAGGAGTTATCATGCTATCTAATCCTTGATGACCATGGGGGCACTCTTCGGAAAGAAGGACAGGAATCCCCAACCTGGTATGTTCCTTTACATATTGTTGAATCATATTAGCCACTTCGGCACTTGAATCTTTGGCAATCCCATTTTCAAAATTGATTGATGACCAAGGATCGGAACGGAATAACCCATAAAGGACTCCGATCCCATCCCACCGTTGAACATGCTCTTTAAACTTCTCCGTTAGTTCGTATCCGGTGTCAGTTTTTCTGTAGACTTCCCAACCATATAATTTTTGGTTGACCTGTCCAACCTTTTCCTTTAAAGTCATGCCTGCCAGTAACGTTTCTACTTGATCATCTATTTTTTCGTTTGCAGTATTATAATGTTCCATTTTTCCACCTAACTATTGTAGTATTTTCAAACTTACCCCACTGTACTAGGTTAATAGAATCGTTTTTACCTCAAATGGCTTCAGTGATGTAGTTAGTTTATTCCCTTGTACCGAAATTCCCACCGGTTTCTCTTCCAACAGATTGGTTTCATATGCGGAATGAACCTGCCCTGACATAGATAATTGAACTTTCTCTCTGCCCCCGCTGGATTCATACATTCTAAGCGTAAGCCCCGTACCATCCTCTGACTGCTTAACCGTATCAAGAATGACCTGTTTAGACTCTGTCTTAATAAAGGAATATGAACTTGGAAGACTCCCCTCATGGGCTGAAGTACGGAAAACAACAGCTGGGTGATTCAACTCATACCCTCTCTTGACTACATCAGCATCTCTCCAGTCACCTTCATGCGGAAGAAGGGAGTAGGTAAATTCATGATTCCCCTGATCTGCCCCCCGGTCAGGCCATTTTGGTGCCCGTAACAATGATAAGCGCAGAACATTTTGTTTCACGTCATACCCGTACTTGCAATCATTCAATAAACTGACTCCATAATTGTGTTCAGAAAGATCGGCAAAGCGATGGCCGCATACTTCAAACTGTGCTTGCTCCCAGCTAGTATTTGAATGTGTTGCTCTTTCAACCGATCCGAACGGAATCTCAAACGTGGCTTTATTACTAACCACATCGACAGGAAAAGCGACCTTCAATAATTTGTGATCCTCCCGCCAATCGACTCTTGTTTGGAAATCAATTCGCCTACTGTGGTGGTATAAAACCATATCTTGTTCAATGGTTGATTGTGCTAACTGCCATTTAAACCAAATGACGTCCTTCGTTGCCCCTGTTCGGATGCCTTGTTCAAGAAGGACAACCTTCTCCGCAGGCTGATCTTCAAATTTGGGATCGATATCCCATGCATCCCAAAGCATCGGGCGGTCATGGAATAGCTGGAACTCGTTAGCGGCTCCGCCATTGCATGTGACTTCACGCTGGGCTTTTTTATCATATAGACGGGAGATTTCCCCCTTTTCATTCCATTCGACCAGATAATATTCTGTTTCCCACTCGCGGCCTATATCCTCTTGCTCTTCGATGACTTGTTTCTCCAAATCTTTTAGCCATATGACTACATAGCCTAGTTCTGGAATATCAGGAACGTAAACAGTTAATTCGATTTGGCCATCCCCCTTTTGAATAAAGTCCGCTGGAAGTTCTTCACCATCCAGATTTACTGCTCCCTTTCCTACTAATTCAGGTCCGCCAACAATTTTTACTGTTTCAGATCTCTTCCAGGATAAACTATTAAATAGGACGATTGGTAACCCGTCACCATTGGTGTCTATTTGTTTCTCCAATGCCTGCAAAGCTTCCTTTCTCGTCTTTTCCCCGTATTCAAAAACTTTCTTGTAATCAGACTCTGAATCCACATATACCTCTGGAATGGATGAGCCTGGAATAATATCGTGGAATTGGTTTAGAAGAAGCAATTTCCACCCTTCTTCCATTGACGAAGGAAGGTTTGCTCCAGCGAAGTGTACAGCTAAACTGCTCCAAATTTCTGCATCTCGATAAAGGACTTCCGCCTTACGATTCCATTTCTTATTCCGGGCATGTGTTGTGTATGTTCCGCGATGAAGCTCGAGATACATATCTCCAACCCATGTAGGGAGTTGTGTGTTTACCTCGCTGATCCCATCAAAAAATTCGTGTGCTGTACTGTTTATCACTTCTGGCAGGCCAGGTAGTGAGGCCGAACGGTCAATATAATCAATCATTTCTTGTGTAACACCGCCGCCACCATCGCCATGTCCATAAAGAAGCATTTGTTTAGGATAGACATTCTTTTGCTTAAAGCTATTCCAGTGGTCATGGATTTCTTGAGGATGCGTATATTCATTTAATCCATGGTTCAAATATGAGAGAATCCTAGTTCCGTCGATACCTTCCCAGTAAAATAAATCATAAGGAAATGAATTGGTATCATTCCAATTCATTTTTGTTGTCATAAAATAGTCAATTCCAGCACCTTTTAATAATTGCGGCAGGGATGCACAATAACCAAATGTATCCGGAAGCCACTCAATTTTAGGCTGGACCCCGAATTCATCCTTGTAAAATTTCATCCCATATAATAACTGACGGACTAAAGATTCACCTGATGGCATATTTAAATCAGGCTCAACCCACATACCTCCGACAACCTCCCAGCGCCCCTCAGCAATATGCTTTTTCACTCTGTTATAGATTTCAGGGTAATGTTCCTTTACAAAAGCATAGGCTTGGGGCTGACTCTGTGCATAGGTGAAGTTTGTATTCTCCTCCAGCAGGGTACTCATCGTCGAAAAGGTCCTGCTGCACTTGCGAATGGCTTCCTTTACTGGCCAAAGCCATGCAAGATCAATATGGGACTGACCTACCATTAAGATTTGGCCATGGGTGTTGCCTGCCAAATCGGATAGCTTTTTCTTGATACCTTCTTCTATACCTTCAACCCATGAACTATTTAATAAAGCCTCTGGCTTTTCAATCAGGATTATTTTTTCTGCCTCTGTCAAAGAATCGATGATTTTGAATCTTCCCATATCACCTTCTGGCAGTAATTTAGCCGTCTCATAGTAGGCCTTCACAGTTGCCAACAGACTTTGGACAGCCGTGTTCGGAAGATCAATGCTTCCTTTAAGAAGGGTGAGGGGGGGAGGATCAAATTCGGCTGGTTCATTCTGATAATTTAACTCGTCTTGCGTTTGGCCAGCATAGTTAAATAGTTCTATTTTAATGTTGATTTTTTCTTTCCCCCACGCTTTCTCCGGAAAAGGAACATAGCTTCGGTTACGGTCAATTCCATGATAAGGCATATCATCTAACGAAACCAATGCCTCATGAAGAGTCCTAAGACCCTTGGCACCGGGTAGAAAAGTTAGTCCCATTGGTCGATACCGCCATTCAATTGGGATTGATACCTCTTTTTCCAAAAACATGGTTGTGCCTGAATCGACTAACCAATCACCTTCATTAATAAGTAGGGGTTCCTCAGATTCGAATTCATATTTTTCCGGCTCTATATATTTGCCGCGCTTTGCGCGCCAATCTTGGATCTGGATGGATTCCAGATTTTCGTGATTTGATAAATATTGAATAAATCGCTGAATTGTCTGCAATGTCAAAGTCGTTTCCTCCCAAGCTATTAATCTTAAAAAATACAGAGTATGGCAGACCATTTTTGTATCTGCCATACTGCACCATAGTAATCTTTACTTAACGTACGCTAGCAGCCGTTTATTCCGACCATGTTCTTAGTAAATAGTCCGCACTAGCTTTTAACATATTCTTTGTGTCTTCAGAAACATCTTTCACTTGGTTACGGTCAATGGTATCCTTAAATTTTTCCAAGTGAGTTGCCGCTTGCTTCATGCGACCGCTGTCATAATGTTTTTTCGCACTCTTCAATGTTCCCGTTAACTGTTTGCCGGCTGTTTCGGCCAATTCCTCTTTCTCAACCAATCCGTTGATTACACCATAAATCTCATCCAAGGTAATTCTGACAACAGTACTGACTCTATTGCCAGTATAGTCTTCCATCACAAATTCAAGGATACTGTCCGTTGATTGAGTTTGGAATGTGAGCTCATTTAAATGTGTGCGTCCGCGAATAATATAAGGTTTGCGTCCTTGACTGTAAGTTGTATTAAACGTTTTGGCTTCTCCATTTTCATAAATATACAGGTAATGCCAATCTCTTGCTTCAGGTAACTCCCACGTAACGGAATTCCCTTCAATTGTGACTTTTTCTGCCGAATATGCTTCTATATATTTGTCAATAAACGTGCCCTGGTAGCTTATCCAGTCATGGCTGTTAATTTTTATTTTCAAATGATATTTATCCCCGTTAATTGGCATATTGGATAGTTTTACTTCTGTTTTGCCTTTGCTAACAGTGACAATCCTATTGACTTCTTTGGCATAATCGTAATCTGTAGAAATATTTATAGTAGTCTTTCCATTGACATCCTTAGGATTCTCCCACGATACTACCATATCACCCTTATCCGTTTGGGTAGCTTTAATGTTACGAACTCCTTTAGTTAAGTCGTAATGAACAACCGCAGGATCACTTTCTTGACCATCTTGACTCACGGCTGTCACAGAAACCTCACCTGATAATCCCTTCAGGTTTTTGATATAAAACACTTCATCATAAATCCCACCAACATAAGCTCCGTTATTATAGATATTGTATTGATTGACTTCATCATATCCTTTTAAATCCCATGAAATATACATTTCATTGGAATCGCGGAGAGCTTTTGTTATCTGCAGACCGGTTGGTGCCTCTGGTTTTGCAATCGATCCATCGGTAATCTTTACTTGCCCAATATTCATCTGGTACTCATCAACCGCTACATCGCCATTTTCAAAAACTAGCCCAAATGCAGCAATCTCTTTACCTGCATATTGAGATAAGTCAATTTTTGCTGTTACCCAGCCATCGGTCCGTTTACCCGAGTTGGATACTGCCAGTTTTACTACCTCTTCAGGAGAGTCCTTAAAGTGTAAACCGATACTCATAACGGATGTGTCATCTTGTGAGGTTTTCTGATACGTAAGTGAGAATTCGGAACCCTCTTTTACCTGCAAATCGGTCTTATAGAGGCGTAGGTAGTTTTCAGCATCTAATGTACCGTTAACTACAAGCGAGTTACCTCCGTTATAGGCACCTACCTTTTCATAATCGTAGCGTGGACCTGCATTGTAGTTAGGACCAAAATCAAAATCTACCTGTAGTGGTGTACCTGTCGTATCAATCCACCACTGCCAAGTAATAGGAATATCCTGAATATTAATATTGGACCATTCTTCAGAATTGCTGACCTTTCCATCGACATAATAGGCCAACCCACGGCCAATGTTAAAATTGGATACAAAATTGGAGCCTTGAATAACACTTCGTTCCGCTATATATGCAGCAACGCCATCCCAGTTGTCTCCTTTTGCTGCTACATCAGACAGGTCAACGTCTGCATTTCTGCCAGTACGGGTTGGGTCCTGATTCGGACCAGTCCACCATGCACGATCACGAATGAACGACATCCATTGATAATCGCTGTTATTCCTCCGCATCGTATCTTCTCCGCCAAGGTCCTCATCTAATCCGTGATGTGTAAAGTCGGAGCCAAGCATTGCAATACTATTCATCAGTTTTCCACTTTCATCTAAATTATTTCGTAAATCATTCCGGTGTTTTTTAAATCGGTCGCCGCCAGCCTCAACACCTGCAAATACCGTTTCAAGGGGATCTAAACCTAAACTCTCTGCATGTGCTTTAGAATTTTTCATCTTGTCATTATTCCAAAGGTAGTTTAAGAAAATTGAATGGGCAAGATCGCCATATTGTGGGTCCTTTAAAAAAGGACTATTAACCTCGGTAAACTCATTTTCGTATCTCGTTTTGCCAGTTTCATTATGGACGGAATCATACCACTGGACATATAGACCACTATTTCTCAACACCTTTAAAAACTCTTTATATGTAGGGATATCCTCGACCGCTACCCCGGTAATCTCTTCTTGGTTAAAGAAATAACCATCAAAACCAAAATAACCAGCAATTTCAATCAATTTTTCAGCAGCAGGGAAATTTCCATTCTCATCCTTAACAAACATTTGTGTATAGGTTTGAGGTCCCCTGTCATTGCTTGAGAAGAAAATAACGGCAAGAGATTTTACCCCGTTTTTATGTGCGGCATTTGTGTAAGCAGGATTTGGAATGTTTAATACACCAAATTCAAACCATCTTTCATACCACGGTAGGCTAGGATTATATAAGTCTCTCGGAACATCCGCCGACGCCATTCCGTGCCAGTAGGAATAATAGTCTGTATACTGCCAGAATGGAAACGTGTATTCCCCAAATTTATTCGTATAGGCCGTACTATCCATAAAGGAATTCCCATAATCACCAGCAAGATTAAACATTTGTGTTTCCTGGCTCAATTCAGGGTTTGCCTGTGTAGAGGCAAACGGTTCAATTCTTTCTTGTAATGGTACTTTCGCCCTTAGCATTTCGGCATATTTATCCGTTTTCGGGTCCCATTCGATAATGTCATTTGCTGTATACCCATGCTGTGTAGGCTGATTTAATCCAGTTGCACTTTTGCCTGTATACGGTAGTGTGTCCCCTGCCAAAGCCGTAGATGAAAAGCTAATCTGCAAGATAAGAAGCATAGAAAGTGTTACGATTAATGTTTTTTTTATTCTTCCCAATCGAGAAAACATTCTTTTTCCTCCCTTATTTATAAACTGCTGTAGTTTGCGACAAAAGAAGTAAATTAATCTCACTCTGTTCTAACCAATGGCACCCTTACAAATGACTCTCTGTGTAATGCATCACGCGAATGAATGACTAATAAGTTTCACCGTCCTTTTATACATAAAAGATTCGTTTAATGCCCTAAGCGACATTGATGTAAGCCCTTCCATCATTTTAGCAGTACTTTACTGTCCATCCTATTGGTAAAAACATAGATTCATTGGTTAAAATAAAGAACACTGTGGATCAAGAAAAGATTGATATATACATAGAAAAAAACGTACCACTTCATAGGTTGGTACGTTTTTGATTCATGGAATTATTTATATTTTATTAATTTCGATAGGATTAAAACCCATTGTTCTCTGCTAACAGTTTATACCATCTGCCGGATTTCTTAATGGTTCTTTCCAAACCATTTTTTAAATCTACCTCTACCAATCCATAGCGGTTCTTATAAGCATTTGTCCATGACCAGTTATCCATAAATGTCCAGATATGATACCCAAGGCAATTGGCCCCTTCCTCAATTCCTTTGTGCACCCATTTTAAATGTTCCTTCACAAACTCAATCCGGTATTCATCCTCAATAAATCCCTCTTCGTTACGAAACTTCTCCTCGCCTTCAACCCCCATACCGTTCTCTGAGATGAAAAAGGGAATATTACCATAATTTTTACGAAGATCGACCATTATGTCATAGATAACTTCTTCGCAAATCTCCCATCCACGGTGTGGATTGATTTTCCGCCCTGGCATGATGTAAGGATCAAATAAATGTTCCGGCATAAACGGTGCATTCTCCGGCTCAGACTCCTCTTTGGCTTTAACGCGGCGCGGTTGGTAGTAGTTAACTCCTAAAATATCAATAGGATTATCTCTAATAACTTCCAAATCACCGGTTTCTATGGTTGGAAGCAAATCTCTTTCTAGTAAAATATCAACTAAGTCCTTTGGATAGTTCCCTTTTGTGACAGGGTCAAGAAAACTACGATTAAAGAATAGGTCCGAAATATGCGCTGCGGCTACATCCTCCGCATCCCTGCTTCTTGGATAAGTTGGAGTTAAGTTTAGAATGATACCAATTTTGCCATCAAGATTCAATTCCTTAAATGCCTCTACCGCCCTTGCATGGGCAACAATGGTATGATGTGCAACAACTGCCCCACGTTTAAAATCTGTCACATTAGGATAATGCCAATTATATAAATAACCTGCCTCGACAGGCACGATCGGTTCGTTAAATGTAAACCAATATTTCACACGGTCACCAAATAAGCGGAAGCATTTTTGTGCATAATTTACATAGGCATCGATTACCTCCCTGCTTTCCCAGCCTCCTTTTTCCTGCATGCACATTGGCATATCAAAATGATACAAATTAATAAACGGCTCAATGTCATTAGCCAATAACTCATCAATGACTTGATTGTAGAAGGAAACGGCCTCCTCATTTATTTCCCCTGTGCCATCCGGAATTAATCGTGACCATTGAATTGAGGTCCGAAATGAGTTATGGCCCGTCTCCTTCATTAGCTGAATATCCTGTTTAAATCGATGATAGAAATCCGATGTATGCTCTGGGCCAACTCCATTATGAAAACATTCGGGCTCGATGCCGTACCAATAATCCCAAATACTTTGTTTTCTTCCAGCACTCAGTGCTGCGCCTTCCGTTTGTGGACCGGATGCTGCACTTCCCCACCAAAAGTTTTCAGGAAAACGATAGTGGATATTTTGTTCTTCGAATACTTTTCCCATAGATTTCACCTTCACTCTTTTAAATTTTCCTCCACTCACTCGGTGTCGTGCCAATCATTTTTTTAAATTGCTTATAAAAATAAGTGGTATCAGAATACCCTACTTTTTTCCCAATATCTCCAGCCCTAAAATGGGTGGTTTTCAGTAATTCTTTTGCTTTTTCCAATCGATAGCGATTCAGATATTCAGAATAGACGACCCCTACTTCTTTTTGAAATAATTGTCCCAAATAAATAGCATTTACATGAAACTGCTGCCCTAGTGTTTTTAATGATAGCCCTTGGACATAATGGGCATGGGTGTACTGAAGCACATTTTGTACGATCGGACTTCGTAAATGAACATGGTTATGAATGGTCAGGATTAATTCATAAAAATATTCGGTTATAATGACCCTTATCTGCGCGATATCCGAGCTATAAAACATTCGTTCGACAACACCTGTATAAAGGGAGAAATCCTCGGGTTGTAGTGAATAATGGATATAAGAAATTAAATCCAGTGCATACTTTTTTACCACTAGGGGCGAGATAACATTTGATTTCTTTGTTAAATCCTTAAGATAACAATCAATCAGTTCTAAAGGTTCTTCCTCTGCATTCATTAGTTGTTTAACAATATTCCCCTTAAATTCCTGCTGCCGTTTTAACTCCTCCTGATGATCAATTATTTCTTTATCTGAGATCAGCACATTTGGTTCTGAATATATCTGCAGAAGGCTATGTTCCCTAGCAATCGCAAAACTTTCTTCTAGCTTATCAATCTCATAAACCGGCTTGCCCATAGCCAAATAGAATAAGCCTGCCTCTTTTTGCTCATTACAGAGTTTATCAAGAAGACTTTGGTTTTGCTTTACCAACTCTTCTTCACTTACACCTCCAAAAATAACCACGATCTCTTGATCAGGACTACAGAAAGATATTGCCGAGTATTGCTCTGCAATAAAGTGTCTAACGTACTTAACCACTTCAGACTTCTGATAATGTTCAAGATTTAAGATTGAAACATTATATGACGGTTGGTTTAATTCGATATTGTATAATGCCAATTTTTCAAGAAAATCATGCTGATCTATTTCCCCTGTCAGAAAGCGCCATAATGTATTATCCAATAATGTAGTCGTTCCCTCTGGCCGACTTCCTGCCAGATTAGCCCTAAGTTTTCGTCCTACGGCTTGAATCGTTGTCAACAATTCCTCTTCATCGACAGGTTTCACCAAATAGTTTTCAACCCCTAGTAACAACCCTCGTTTAATAAACTCAAACTCTTGATAACCTGTTAGGACAATATTTTTAACCTCTGGCCGAACACTCTTAACCTCTTGAATTAAGTCCAAGCCGGACATTTCCCCCATTAAAATATCTGTAATCAGAATGTCGATGGGATGCTGTTTAATATAGGAGAGCGCCTCTTCTCCGCTTTCTGCTGTATGAACAATTTCAAAACCGTAATCCTCCCAGTCCAAGATCGCTGATAATCCTTTTGTGATGATGGGTTCATCATCAGCCAATAGAACCTTAAACATAAGAAATCCCCTCCACTGGAATAGACAAAGTGACCATTGTTCCCGTGTTTTTGCTACTCTTTATGGTAATACCATACTTGTTCCCATATCTCAGTTTCAAACGTTGATGTATATTTCTCAACCCAATAGATTGCATTTCATCACCATCTTCACGATTAATATGTTGTACAATATTGTTCAATTCTTCTTCAGACATGCCCTTGCCATTATCTTCTACACATATTTCAATTTTTTCTCCCAGATTAGAAGCTCGTATAATTAATTCATTATTGGACCGATCTTTTCTAAAACCATGAACAAAATAATTTTCAATAATCGGCTGTAGGGTTAATTTTGAAACAAATGTATGTTTCACCTCATCTGGAATATCAAAATGGACATGCAGTTTATCCGGATGTTTAAACTGCATTAATGTTAAATATTGTTGGACATATTCAATTTCGGTATAGAGCGGTACGATGTCTTTTGATTCCAGTGAGTAGCGGAACAATTTAGATAAATGGAAGATCATCTTACCGGATGTTTTGGAACCCTCCAAGACAGATACCATTCGGATTGCTTCAAGCGTATTGAATAAAAAATGGGGATTAATTTGTGCTTGAAGCGCTTTTAATTCCGCCTGCTGTTGTTTCATATTGAGCAGATAAAATTGTTCAATGTAATTATTTAGTTCATTTAACATCGAATTGATATTGAACGAAATCTTAGATAACTCATCTTCATGTTTCGTTTCGGGGATCCTTGCGTTCAGGTCCCCTTTTTCTACTCGGCGGATGGTTGACACAATTCTATTAATTCGCCGAGAATAATTTTGCATAAATGAATAACTGATTAAAATAGCCGCCAAAATTAGAAAGATGATGACAACCCACATTGTTCCCCTGATAATTGATAGCTTTTGCCACCCTTTATCGGGAATGACACTTACAAACGTATAATCACCTTTGTTCGCAATGGTATTAATGTAATATTCTTCGGATTTATACTCTATCTTTGTTTCATTTGTTTCTTGCTTGACTTGATGGACGAGAGGGAGAGGAACTCCTTTATTATGGGAATAAACGATTTGGCCATTGGCATCAATTAGAAAGAAAGAAGCCGGTGCCCCTTCATCCTTTTTGACCATCCTATCTAAATGCTCAGTAGAGTAATAGACGGAAATCTCACCTATTTTTTCGAGCGTGACCGGGTTATTAATGACAGCCTTTTTCGTAATTGTATCTTTTAACTTCTGCCCTTTTGGCAAAGCATCTCCGCTTAGGTTATAGTATCCCCCCGGGAGTACATCATTTAAATTTGGTTCCGAGTTATCAATACTTTTGTTCCACCTCAGATAATTATTAATGAGCAAATATTCAATTTCAGGGCTATCTTCTGAACGTAAGCTAATGGCGTTAATATCATTATCCTGACTAAAATAGCCATTAAAATACGTATCTAAATTGGTAGGAAAATACGTATGGTCCTCCGTAAATTTATCAAGGCGGTATTCCAAATATTTCCCATATCCGTTATGAAGGGCAAAGGAAATATCATCAATCAGCTCCCCTTGAATATAAAGATCTCGCATTGCCCTATCAATATCTGAATCTTTGGCGGAAAAGTAATCCTCAACCCTTTCTATCGTTCTTGTACTGACATTGACTTCCTTTTGTATAATGATTTCTGAATAATAGTTTGTGATTGTCACAATCAAGATGATGACAGTAACAATAATCGTAATGGAAGAGGTTAAAAAAAGTTTATTAAATATTCTTTGGTGAAAACGGCTGTTGTGTTTCGAATTCATTTCCAATCCCTCAATTATGTGTAGTTTTTCAGTTCAAGTTTATCACAGTGGAAAGAATCGAAGACATGATCTTTCTATGCAGCTTCAGGTAAATACATCCCTGGATAAGAATAGCGCTCGCGCTCTTACCTGGTCAGGAACATTTGGCCAGAAGCGCTTAAATAGGGATAAAGGACTCAAAAAGAGTAATTGACAATCTAATATTTACTTTTCATAAGGAGGAAAGCGAAAGACACTAGCCGTTATGGCACTGGAGCTAGGCAAACTTTATGTTCAAAATCTCATGTTTTTTTATTGTATGAAATAAAATCAAGCTGGAATATTCCACCCAGCTTGATTTGTTTTTAGTTATTTTTGCGAGCTTTTCCACTCATCAAATTGCTTTTGTATTTCTTCTAACACTTTATCAAGTCCGGCTTCTTTTAATTTCTTATTGAATTTTGGTAAATATTCTTCTGGGTCAACAGATCCTGTTGCCAAGGCAGGATAGAATTCCTTCGAAATATTTGTAATGGATGCAAGTTCTGAACGAACGGGATCACTATTAAAATTGAAACCTAGTGATGGCGCCTTAACGGCAGAATCATTAAACTCTTGGAACTTTTCCCATTTATCTTCAGGGTCATCTTTGTAAAGGTCTAGGATAAAGTGGTTTCCTAGTGAATAAGATGGCATGTTATAGCTTTCAATGCGTGCAGGCAGATCTTCAATTGTGCCATTCTCATTCTTCTTGTAATGTACGCCTTCAATTCCCTTATCTACTAAGTTACGAAGATAAGGATCCGTATTAAGTAAATTTAAGAATTCCATCGTTTTTTCAGGGTTTTTAGATGTTACTGAAATTGCCTGAATTGAACCAGATACGGAATCGTTTACAGTTGTTGGCTGCTCCGCAGGTACAGAAACTACCTCGTACTTCGCTGAACGAGACCATAGTAAATCTGCATATGGTTGGAAACCACCCATGCGGACAAACCAGTTTTCTACATCCATCGGCCAGCTGTCTTTACTTGTTGCAGCATCCTCTTTTAGGTAGCCAGCTTTATAATAGCTGTGCATTGTTTTAAGCGTTTGCATAGCTTCGTCTGTTTCAAATGGATTTATAACATGATCTGTATCACCCTCGAATGGGAAGGCAAATGGCATTTCAGCGTTAAAGACATAATCATAGCGTAAAAATGCATCAAATGTTGCGATTGGTGTGATGCTAGGTTCATTCTCTTTAATAACCTTTAACATTGGCTCTAGATCTTCTAGAGTTTTCACATTTGAAATATCAAAGTTGTATTTGTCAACAAGTCGTTTGTTAAATGTATAAACCGATTGTCTAGCAGCTTCTTTATTTGCAGGAATACCATAAGTCTTACCATCAACTTTAATTCCTTCTAAAAGTGCTGGGTTAATGGCTTGCTTTAATTCCTTGCCTTCCTCTTCTAGCAATTCATCAATGGCTAGGAAAGCACCTTTTTGTGCGTTTTGAACATAGTCAGTACCATTCGTAAAGATAATATCAAATTGTTCCCCAGAGTTAATCATGACTTGAGATTTTTGTGCCCAATCTCCCCAATCTATTTGGGTCATGTCAACTGTGGCATTAATTTTTTCTTTTAGATACTTATTTACTTCTTCAAATACTTTATCAGTATCTTTTTGTGGTGTTCCAATGGTATACCATTTAATTTCATATGGCTTTCCATTTCCATCACCTTTTTCCGTTGTTGAACTATCTTCATTACCGCTACAAGCAGTAAGAATAGTTCCAATAGACAGAACTAATGCAATCAAAATCCATAACTTCTTTTTCATTACAGCTCTCCCCTTTTCTTTTTTTATTCTTTAACGCCGCCAATAGTCAGTCCACTAATAAAATACTTTTGAAAGAATGGATACGAAATCGCTATCGGTAAAGTGGCGATAACAACCATTGCCATTTTTGCTGATTCTTCTGGGATGGTATCAAATAAGCTTTGTTGCATGATAGCCACATCCAAATTCTGCCTCATAAATTCAAGATTTGCCTCAATTTTCATTAATAAGGATTGGAGTGGTACTAGATTTGGGTCATCAATGTAAAGTAAAGCTGTAAACCAATCATTCCAATAACCCAATGTACTAAACAATGCAATTGTTGCAATCCCTGGTAATGAAAGAGGGAAAATGATTTGGAAAAAAATCCTCCATTCACTTGCTCCATCTATTCTCGCTGATTCTAAAATCGATTCAGAAACTGATTTCAGGAAAAATGTTCTCATGATGATGATATAAAAGGCATTCATAGTAAGCGGTAAGATCAACGCCCAAATAGTATCTTTTAAACCCAGGAATTGGGTTACTACTATATAAGTAGGAACCAACCCACCACTGAAAAGCATGGTAAAGAATGCAAGGAATGTAAAAAACTTGCGATATTTGAATTGTGGTCTTGAAATCGCATAAGCATAAAAGGTGATCATTAAAACGCTGATAATTGTTCCAACAATTGTAATGAAAATCGTAACACCGTAAGAGCGGAATAACTGCTCTTTCATACTCCATAGATAGTGGTATGCATCGAGGCTCCATTCCTTAGGGATTAATTGAAACCCATTTCTAACTATACTCTCCTCACTAGTAAAGGAAATAATAATGACATAGATAAATGGAAAAATGCACGTGAAAGCTAAAATCCCTAGCAGTACACTAATTATCGCATTAACGACTGGATGCATATGCTGAGGATCACGATGTTTTTTCCTTACAACCTTTGTCCCACCCCCCTTCATTTCTCCTAGTGAACTTGAAATAACGACCGGTGATTCATTTCGTTCTAGTTTTGCCATATCGTTAGCCGCCGGGCGACTTCCTCCCTTCACGATGGAATAAAATTAAAATAATGCACTTTCCTCATCAACTTTTCTTACAATATAGTTAGTGATGATAACAAGGATAAATCCAACTGCCGACTGATAAAGACCTGCAGCCGTACTCATTCCAATATCCCCAAGATTCATAAGACCTCGGTAAACGTAAGTATCAATTACGTTTGTAACTGAATACAACGCTCCGGAGTCTCTTGGAACTTGATAAAATAATCCGAAATCCGAGTTAAAGATTCTACCGATATTCATGATTGTTAAGATAATCATTAACGGTTTAAGCATAGGTAAGGTAACATGTTTAATCTGTTTCCATTTTGAAGCACCATCAATCATAGCTGCCTCATAATATGTTCGATCAATTCCAACAATAGATGCTAAATAAACAATACTACCATAGCCAACACCTTTCCACAGACTCATAAACACGATAATAAATGGCCAATATTTTGACTCGTTATACCATGAAATGGAGTCAATGTTGAACCAGCCGAGAAATTGATTTAGTAAACCATGCTCAGTGCTTAAAAAAGTGAATACAAAGTAGCTTCCGATAACCCATGAAATAAAGTGTGGAAATAAGATAGAAGTCTGATAGACCTTTGAAAGTCTTTTGTTAATCAATTCACTGAGTAGGATAGCTGTTGCTACTGCCGCTATTAGCCCCACAACAATAAAAATAAGATTGTAGATCAAAGTATTTCTAGTAATAATCCATGCATCGTTTGAACTAAATAAATATTTAAAGTTATCCCAGCCTACCCATTCGCTATTTATAACGCTTGCAAAGAAACCATCGGGATCAATCCGAAACTTTTTAAAGGCCAACACTTGGCCGAACATTGGCAAATAAGAGAATAGTAGCAACCAGATTGTTCCTGGCAGAATCATTAGAAGCCATACTCTATTTTTATAGATATCTTTCAATATACCTTTCATAATTTCTTCCTCCTTTCAGCCCATGTAAGCACTTCCATAGTTATATTTTATAGGGAAAGAGGGACTATTAATAGTTGACTAATTTGGGATTAAGTGCAAAAATCTTAGAAATCGACAAAATCTATGTTCATTCATTTGTAAACGCTTTATGATTTAGTCGAATATTTCATCATTTTTTGTAGAGAAAGGAGTGGATTGATGATGAAAGTGACCGTCTGGAATGAAAATCGGCACGAACAAGGCAATCCAATTGTAAGCGATTTATACCCAACCGGTATTCACGGAACGATTTCAGATTTTCTTCAGTTGGAGGGCTTTGAGGTACGAACTGCCACTTTAGATGAAAGTGAGCACGGTTTAACAGATGAGGTCCTCAACAATACCGATGTTTTAATTTGGTGGGGACATCTTGCTCACGGTGAGGTTAAAGACGAGATTGTAGAGAAAGTCAAACAGCGTGTTCTTAATGGAATGGGGCTGATTGTTCTTCACTCTGGCCACTTTTCTAAAATATTTAAAGTACTAATGGGAACAAGCTGTGATCTAAAGTGGCGTGAAGTTGGTGAAAAGGAGCGCTTATGGACCATAAACCCTAGCCATCCAATTACAGTAGAAATTCCTGAATATATCGAATTGGAAAATGAAGAAATGTACGGAGAGCATTTTGATATACCTAAGCCTGACGAGATAATCTTTATCAGTTGGTTTGAAGGTGGTGAAGTATTCCGCAGCGGCTGTACATATACACGAGGTAATGGGAAAGTATTTTACTTTAGGCCTGGACACGAAACTTATCCGACCTATCATAACAAACAAATTCAACAAGTAATCATTAATGCGGTGAAATGGGCCGAGCCTATCAAAAAAAAGCATTCCGTTTACGGGAATGTGCCCGCTCTCGAGGATTTAACACAAAGTAAAGAATGATGAAAAAGTTATCGGTAGGTATCATTAAATACCAAGTTTTCTTGTAAAAAAATTGACCGACTGAAATCATTCAGCCGGTCAATTTTTTGACTAACGAATTCTAAAGGTCTTAATTTCATAAGGTTTGATTTCAAACTCAATAGGTGATACTAATTTATTTCCAATTGGCTCTTCCATCAAATTGGTCTCAACCCATGAGGTGAACTCTTTCTGAATGTTCATGCTCACCTTACCTCTACGTCCTTCATATTCATGTAATCGTACAATCACTCCGTTACCATCGTAAGCTGGCTTTATAGAGTCAATCCAAACATGCTCATTATCTATTTCAATAAATGATTCTTCCTTCATCCATTTGCCTTCTACAGCGATAACTGGATCATTTAAATCCCATGCCTTTTCCACTGTCTTCGCCGTTCTCCAGTCCCCGAAATGTGGGTAAAGGGAATATACAAAGGAATGATCTCCTTGGTCAGCATTCGGATCAGGATGAATGGCAGATTTTAATAGCGTTAATCGCATGATATTATCCTTAATGTCGTACCCATATTTAGAGTCGTTCAGTAAACTTACCCCGTAATCTGGTTCTGACATGTCGGCCCACTGATGTCCAACTGATTCAAACTTCGCCATTTCCCAACTTGTATTCCAATGATTCGGACGTTTTACATTACCATATTGAATATCATAGGTTGCCTCTGTTGCACGAATATCAACCGGGAAAGAAACTTTGAGTAATTTTCGTTTTTCATACCAATCCACATCGGTTTCAAAATCAATACGGCGGTCATTTTTATAGAAAACTACGCGCTGGGAAAATTCAGAATGATGGTATTTCCATGTAACTAGAATACTAAAGCTAAGTTCGCCATTTTCGGCCACTTCAAACGTAGCAACATCATGAATTTCCTCCATCTTTTCTTGATAAAAGATATCAATATCCCACGCATCATGGGCAAGAGGTTTATCTTCAAAAATTTGCAGTACGTTTCCAACTTGGCCTTCAGCTAAAACATGACGCCCTGCTTCCTTATCATAAAGCTTAGTAATCTGACCAAACTCATTCCAATCAACAAGATAATATGGTGTTTCTAATTTTCTATCATGGTAAGTAAAGGAAGTTACCATTTCCTGACTAGCCTCAATCGGTTCAAAATACAATGTTTTCGCACCAAAGGACGGAAGGCTATCTACCTCAACAAGCCAGCCATTCGCTTGTTTTTGATGATTTAACATTTGACCACTTTCATCCTTCCAATTACCTGCTGTAAAATCATTAAACATAGTGATAAATACATTTTTTCTACCCTTATGATGTGTTGAATTTATAACAGCGACAGAACGGTCAGCTTGCTCAATTCCGGTTTGAACAATTTGTGTCTCCACTTGATTGACGATTTGAAGTGCCTCTTTGTATTCTTCTTTAGCATCTTCATATACTTCATGAATAGATGAACCAGGAATAATATCATGAAATTGGTTCCTTAGAATGATTTTCCATCCTTCTTTCAGCTCATTTTCCCCAATCCATGCACCGTCTTGGGACAGCCAAGAGGATAAGAATTCCGCTCTTCTATATAATAACTCTAGCATTCGGTTCATTTTTTTCATAAATGCCTGGCTCGTATAGGTACCACGATGGTATTCCAGATACAACTCACCATCCCATTTATGAATATAGCCTGTAGATTCCTTAACATTTTCATGTAGTTTTTTGAAGAAGTCCCCTGCTGTGGAAGTTTTCACATTCGGCATACCTGGCAGTTGATCAAACCTACGTCTCATTTCTAGCATATGGCGATTTACACCACCGCCGCCGTCCCCATATCCATAGGATAGTAGTAAGTCCTTGGATAAATCCTTATCGCGATAGCCATTCCAAGCACCTTTTACTGTTTTGGCAGTAATAAAGCCATTATACGTATAGAACCAAGAATCTGGAGAGTTCCATGGCTCAGGTGTAGTAATAAAATGCGTTAAAATCTCCGATCCGTCGATTCCCTTCCAATAGAAGGTATCATGTGGCATACGGTTATATTGGTTCCAGCTAATCTTTGTTGTCATCATGGTTTTAATACCTGACTTTTTCAAGATCTGTGGCAGTGCCCAGCTGTAACCAAAAACATCCGGCAGCCATAAATATTCACAGTCGATGCCAAACTCTTCTTTAAAGAAGTTTTTCCCGTGTAGGATTTGCCTAACAAGCGATTCACCACTTGGGATATTGCAATCAGCTTCCAGCCACATTGCACCACCAGCTTCCCACTGGCCTTCTGCAATTCTTGCCTTCATTTGTTCATAAATCTCAGGATAATCTGTTTTAATATAATCATAGAGCTGAGGCTGGGTTTGCAAAAATAGATATTCTGGAAATTGCTTCATTAAGTGCAGAACCGTCGAGAATGAACGGGCCGACTTCTCCCTCGTATTTCTTAGCCTCCACAGCCAAGCAACATCAATATGCGTATGACCGACGGTATGAATCGTAATATCAGATACCTTTTCGAAAGATTGAAGTGCCTCTGTTAATCCAGCTTCTGCTTCATAACAAGATTCATAGAATTCCGCGCTTCCAGGTTCAGTCCAATTAATACCCATCAAAGCATCCTGCATCATTTTTTTCAAAATCGAATAGGAGGAATTAGCCTCTTTCGTTTCTTTTAACACTTCAAATGCAGCTAAAAGTGTATAATATAAATTATCTACTTGTTTATCAAGCCAACCAATTTTAGCCATTTGTAGTTTAAACTCATTTTCTGTTGGAACCCCTCCCCCTTCGAGTCCTGACCAGAGCCGGAAGTCCAAACGCATTGGTTCATGTGAAGTCTTTTCATCAAAAAGAACCTCTTCATGATTAGAGTCAACACCTTGATATGGCTTGCCGTTTACAAATAGTAACGATTCAAACCCGGAGTTATTACCCCCACCTGTCTTACCGAATGAGAAAAGTCCAACAATTTGTTGACCATTTTTTGAAATGTGGCTATCTACATACGCATGTAACCATAGATAGCGATCGCGTCCCTTCCAATAGTCACCAATTTGCATACTATTTGTTGCATTGTATTCGGACGGCGGGTAGGCACCAATCTCACCATCATCTTCATGAGTGTAAAATTTGTCTATGCCAACACATTCACGATAACGGTAACCTTCTAATTCTCTAATACGCTCTTCAAATTTTCTTTCGGTTAAAAACATGTTTACACCCCTCTATAATGAAAAATTACCTGCTGTTACAATTCGGTGATACACATTTCCGCCTACTAGCCCATCGACTATTTCCCATGGTCCGTCATGGCGTAGACGTTTCTCCTCTAACTCTTCGAGACTACTAATTCTTCCTTCAAGCCACTCATTGATTCGGTATTTGACTGAATCAATCCGTGTAATGACACCACCATAACGAATATCAATAACTTCCCATCCAAATGGTTTGTATGCTGCAAACCAAATTTTTCGATGCTTTTGACGTAATTGATCAACATGGGTTTGAATCCAATCCAGCTTAATAAGGATTGATTTCATTTGCTCGTGATCTTTTAGATCATAAGCCCCCTTTAGCTTAATGCCAATTTCCGCTTTCACGCTCAATACCCTAGCTAATTGCTCATAAAAGTCAAAAAGAGTTTCCCACTTTGGATTGTTTTGTTTCGCTTTTTCAATCTTATGGACTAACTCTTCATAATGCTCACCTAAGGACAGACTGCGAATATTCTCGTCGTATAGCCCAATTAAGATATCTTGATACAGCAATACCTTAGAAGTCATTGACGTATTCATGTTATCCTTCATGACACCAGGGGTTTCATCCAGTTTTTTCAGAACCATGAAGTCTTCAAATTGTCCCTCGCCGCAAAAGGCATACCGTTCAGCCGTTTGTTCTAATGTAACTTCCTTGTGATAGGTATGCTCTGCAAACAATTGCAAGACTGGTAATGATGTTGAAAAAGGCGTTTCTGCACCGTTATCACCCCATAGTGTTACAAATACTTCTTTGATCCCTTCTTTTTTGCATGCTGCCATAGCAGCTTCTGTAGTAGCGATTGCTTTACCATAGTTCGGTACTATTCCATTCCATGTCCAAGCACCACCAGCAAAAATAGGAGTTTGGCCTAGTAACTTATGATTTTGAAAGTCCTTTTCATATACATCTTGCTCATTGCGATAATAATTCCAATAAACAAGTTCAACCTCAGGAATAGAATCAAGAATATCCTTTCGAATTTGACCAAACTCATCCTGATATTTGCTGTCTTTGGAAAACAAAGGGAAATACATATCGCTCCAAATCATTGGTTTGAATCCATATTTTTCAGTAATAGAAACTACCTTTTGGAGGTGTCGGTTCATGATATCGATATGATTCTCATAGCCGTGTTTTTCTAAATACTTACCTAAGCCAAGCTGAAAGGTCTCATCCATACCAATATGAATACGCTTAGTCTTGAAAGATTCTGAAGCAGCTCTAATACAATTCTCTAAGAATTCATAAGTCTCAGGCTGATCAACTAAAAGAATATCGTCTGTATCTCTAAATCCAGAAGCATAATTCCACTTAAGCGCTTCCCGTAGATGCCCCAGTGTTTGAATACATGGAATCATCTCGATACCTAATTTACCTGCATATTCATCACATGATTTTAATTCCTCAGCGCTATATCGACCCCGCATATACCCAAAGTATGGATGTTCCTCTACCTCATACGTATCCTCCGTATAAAGCATTAATGTATCTAAGCCTATGACAGCCATTCTTCTGAGTAGCCTTTTTACATCGGCTACCGTAGGCACGGCATTTCTAGAGGCATCTAGCATAACACCGCTCATTTCAAACTGCGGATCCTCTGCTATTTCAAATACGTTGTTTTTGCCATAATGTTCAAGCCATAATCCTAATGCACGAAAAAAGTGAACCGGCTTATCAAAAGTAATTTCTCCTTGGCCTTCATTATTCGCAACCCTTAACATACCTTTCTGATTCTTTACTTGAATTGGGTAGCCCTCTGAAGAAAGTTCAACATCTAAATATTTTGCTATAAGTTCAATTCCATCTATAACGGAAAAAAGGTCTCCCTTTAAATTCAGTTCCATATCAAATCCCCCTGTTTTACCAAATCCAGAATAGTTATTGCTGCAGTGCCCGTTTTTCTAAAGAAATAAATCGATAGAGGCTGACTCTCATCATCAAGTAAGCAGGTGCTACTACGGAAACAAACGGTATTAGACCGAGATATAGATTAATAGTGTAGCCTATGAATATTAAACCGGTCACAATCAATATGGTGTATGGTAAACCGGTCAATGTCAGCAGAAACGACTGTTTAATATATCCCTTTGTTGATAGTTCATAATGAACGTAGGTTGCAAAGAAGTATCCAACTGCTATTAATAACACAAATACTAATACATATAAGATAACTAAAAGGAAACTAGCAAACACACCTGACATGAATTGTTCTGCAATACGGATGTCAATAAAAAGGAACAGGCCGATACTATAAAATACAAGGCCGATTCCATTACTTCTCTTCCATTCTTTAAAATAAACTTGTTTAAACGTTTTCAATACAGGAAAATCTGTATCCTTTTTCATCCATTTCCGAACAATGGTAAACAGAGCAACTGATGCTGGAAAAAAACCAAAAACTCCTAATCCCAGAATGGTAAAAGCAAACCAACACAGATTGGCCAGGATAACTCTCCATATCCATTCACAAACAACAATCATCCATGGAGTTTTTTCCATTACGTCATCCCTCTTTCTAGCTACTAACCCGATTTCTAGGCTTTGTTGCTGTTGTTTTTGATTAATTGCTGATGAAGTGGACTTCCTTTAACGGCTTTTCCAGTTAAACTTAATACGAATTCACTGAACATCGTGTTTGCCCAGGCAAACCAATCTCTCGTAAACTCTTCTGGGCAATCGGCGTTAAAGCCTTCGTGCATATAATTAGTTCCACCGTCTGTATTCTTAAAATAAGTCAAAATTTGCTGTTTTTCCTCTTCGCTAGTTGTGGTCATTCCTTGAATTGCTAGGGCAATATGCCAAATATAATGGTCAGGTGTATGTGGACTTCCAATTCCGTTTGCATATTTTCCTTCATAATAATAGGGATTATCCCTACTTAACAGAAATTGACGTGTATTTAAATAGGTCGTGTCATTGTATGGAAGATACCCTAAATAAGGAGCAGACAATAGGCTTGGAACGTTCGCATCGTCCATTAGGTTACAACGACCTTCTCCATCTGTTTCATAAACATACATCTCTCCGTGAACTGGGTGATCAAGCTTCGCATATCCCTCTATCCCTTTTTGAATTTCATCACGAAGCTCCACGCATTCTTCTTTTAATACATCATTATTTAGGACTTCATCGCAGATTTCAGCAGCATATCCCAAAACAACAACAGCAAACATATTGGCTGGTACAAGGTATCCGTATGTGCATGCATCATCACTTGGACGGAAAGCACTCCATGTCATTCCTGTTGTGACAACACGTCCACCTTTTCCATCACGAGTTAACGTATCAGATTGGCGGACATCTTCACGCTCAAACTGATAAGGAGAAAGATTTTCATGATCCTGCTCAGTCTTCCATACATGAATAATCGTTTCAATCACCTGTTGGAATGTTTCCTTGATAAAAGTTGTCCGACCTGTTGACTTCCAAAATAGGTAGGCAAGCTGGACTGGATAACACAATGAATCAACTTCATATTTCCGCTCCCAAATATGTGGTGTCATATCTGTCAAATCTGATTGGTGTCCTTTTCCATTTGCACTTTCGTTAAAGGCATTCGCATACGGATCATGCAAGATAAATGCAAACTGTTGGCGAATTACCCCTTCAAGTAAATCTGCCATTTCTTCATCCTCTTCGGCAGCTAGAAGATAAGGGCGAACCTGGGCAGCAGAATCACGTAGCCACATCGCCGGAATATCTCCGGTAATTACAAACGTTTTTCCATCTTCCTTTTTTTTCAGTGTAGTCGTATACGTATTAATAAAACATTGCTCAAACATATGCTGTAACTTTTCATCACCAGGAAAGAATTCTTTTACATGGTTAATTAACTTTTGCATTGAATTGGGAATTACTAAAGTCATTGTTCTTACTCCTATCTTTTTTTAATGAAACCAAGTGAAATAATTTCATATTTTCCTACGTTATAAACATCCTCTTTTTGATTTGTTTTTTCCTCTAGAATTGTACTTTTATAAGATTCATAATCCCCTATAGTGACCTTCAAGCTATCCTTTGCTTCAGAAGGGTTATACCAGCGGATTATGACATCACCATGATCTTCAGCCACTTTCATTGATGACCATACAAGACCGTTAGATTTTGTGTTTACAAATTTATGTGTGTTCTGCAATCTCCCTTCATGAATAGTTGTCTGAACAATCACAAGTGGTACTTTATATTGGTAAGCATCTACATATGCTTGTGAATGAATGACATCTTTTTCATGCGGTAGTACCTGCCACTCTGCTGTTTGCATACCAAGGCATTGTGCTTCAGGTGTCGGGAAGTAGCCCCAGTCCCCAAGTTCCGCTACTGAACGAAGTACGGTTACAGCAATTGTGCCGGTCTCTTGTAGGATCTCGTATTCTTGCAGACCATCTGTTGCAATCGTTAAGCCCATTTTGTCATCTGCTAAACTACTGAATCGCTGCTGATGGTGACAAAAGCTTGGATTTTCCCATTCTTTCTCCGGTGTATTCGGGCGCGTTGCAATTTCAAAAATGCTGTCGACCATATGTGTTTCTGTTTTTAGTCCTGTAGGGAAAAGGACACGTAAGCGGTGATCAGTTGCTTGATTATCAATCATAAGCTTAAAGGATGGACCCTTCATTCCTTTTTCAAGTGTGACAACAGTTCGAAGTGTTAAACTTGTCATTTCAGCTGATCTGCCTGCTTTTCTTTCTTTATGCCAAATCAACTTATGTCTTTCACTAGCTAAGTAATCATCAGCAGAAACCGGAATCGATAATGTGTGCGTAAATTCAAGGACTGTTCTTAGATTATCTTTTTCAATCAGGTTAAATACTGCTGGAACTCCTTTTGTTGTGATAGGAGCATGATTCTCAGCCTCTTTATACATGTATTCGTTGCCTACATCCCCAGTATCTTCATAGATTCCTAGTCGGTAAAATCTTTCTCCCGTTTTCTTATGTGTTAAGTCATAGGTGCCGTCTTCATGGAAATGCATATGAACATATTCATTTTCCATTTTGAATACGGTGTTATGCATCTCACCGGTATTCTTCGTTTCTTCGTCATGTTTCTGCTCTTGGGTTTCAGTTGGCACAATGTAGAATGTTTTATATCCAAAGGAAGGTATTCCCTCTGCAAAGAATGATAGCTCTGCACGTTTAGCAAAGAACGGCTGACGGAAACGATCATTTGGTAAGTCATAGTCAAATTCGATATTTAAGTTTCCTAACATTAACTCAACATCATTGCCTTCATCATCCAATAATTTATATCCTGGTGTTTCCTTTTTCTGCAAATAGTCCGGTATTTCTTCAAAATGCATTTGTGAGAAATACACTTTTTCAAGATCAACTACTTTTGTAACAACTTCATTCTTTTCCCAGCCAGTTGTATTCATGACAACAAGTGGTATTCCTCCCGCAGGCGCCTGTGATGTATCAATAGATTCAGCTAGTTCTCCTGCTTTTTCCTTAACAAATACATCCCCCATTTGGGAAACCGTCTCAAAACGGGTGACCATTTCACGGTGAACCTCATCGACACTACAACCGCAAATGCTGTCATGCGGATGGTTTTTCATAAGTGATTTCCACATAAAACGAATATATTCCCGTGGATAGGTTCCACCCGCTAAATACTGCATAGTAGCCAAAGGTTCGGCGATTTTTTCCAACAGGGTCTGACAAAGGTTATTCCACTGTTTTAGATAAATTCGACTTGATGCAGTGTTGACAAGAGTCGACCATCCATCCGTTCTCTGATTGCGTAGTTCCCCTTTAATGACCTGTAGCTGGTCGGGAAGTGATGCTTTTAATTCCTCTGTATATTCTTCAAAACTAGAATGTTTAAATTGATAGTCTGGATAAAGGGACGTTGCAGTTTCAATTGCCTCTGGTATTGTTTTTTGAAGTGGCTGATGGTCACAGCCGTTCATAAATAACAATTGATTCGTTGAGGCGTATTTCTCAGCATCTTGAAGCTTTTGATCCCAAAATGCCTTTGCTTCTTCCTCATCCACCGGTATTTCATTTCCATTTGAATACCAATTCGCAAATAATATTCCTAAAACACTAGATCCGTCTGGGGATTCCCAAAGCATCTCTGAATAAGGAGATTCAAAGTTTAGTGTGTCAGATACAGTATTATTAAATCCAGTTGGTTTAACTCCCCTACCAAACGCAGCTGTATCAATCCCCGCTTGTTTTAACAGCTGCGGCGCCTGACCGTATATACCAAATGTATCAGGGAAATAACCAATTTTTGCGGCAGGACCATAGATTTTCGTGTCGTTCAAGCCAATTTGAAGATTCCTTACGTTCGCCTCAGAGCTCGTTAAAAATGCATCCTGCAGTACATACCAAGGACCAATATGCAGTTTTTTCTCTTTAATCATTTGTTTCACAATGTCACGATTCTCTGGGTGTACAGCAAAATAATCCTCCAAAAGAACAGTTTGTCCATCAAGATGGAACGATTGAAAATCATTTCCGTCCTTTTTGAACTGTTCAATTAGATTGTTCATTAATTGAATATAGTAATAGCGGTGTTTTTCAAAAGGTAAATACCATTCCCTGTCCCAATGGGAGTGAGAAATAATATGTGCTGTTTTATTCATAGACTTTTCCTTACCCACTTTCTTTTATATCAGCGATAGAAAACGCTATCATTATTTAAAAATAAAGTTTCACTTCATTTTAACAATAAAAAAACTGGCACTATGAAGCAATAGAATACCAGCAAATCATATATATAATTCACTAATTCTAAAGAAAATCCAAAAGAGGCATTCCCCTTTGCTTTATCACAATGAAGAATGGCCCCTTTCTTTTTTATCCGTTCTTTTTATTCCCGTTGTTGAAGTCCTTCTTTAACTCCTGAATTCGCTCCATCGCCATAACGAGGCGGTCATAATTTGTAACCTGTTTCCTTAATGTTGGATGAAGCTTGTTATAGGCAACCTTGCACTCATTTACGACCTTCTTGTCATCAAGTGTTAATTCATCAAGCTTTGGTAAATTGTTTATTTGACGTACAACTTCTGTTACCTTTTCATTCAAGTAAGCCACACTATACCTTAGACTCTCTCTTTCATCCTGTTGCTGAACAGTGTAATAGATTCTTCCTGCTTCAACGCCAAAATCTAACCCTTCAAGCGTCATCGTTCCATCTTGTTCTGCAATCATTTCTATCAAAACATCTTTTGCATCAAGGGATTTGTATAATCGAACTGTTTGTCCTTTCTTCACTCTTTCAATCGTTACCTTGTCTTTTGCACCCAAGTTATTTTCTGCATTTACAAAATGCATCATTATATTTTCCGTTCTTGGCAAAGCAGCACTTTCAAACATCTGCCATTCATAGATACGAATAGCACCCCAAGGGGATGTTCCGCTATTATAAACTTGCAGTTTGAATTCACTTGCTGTAATAGGCTCGTCTAATATAATATCAGTCACAGCTTTGGTATTATTTGTAATCCTTTTCGCTCCGACCCATTCCCCGTTTTCATCCTTGTAAAGCAACTCAAAATCAACAGTATTCATATTACTTGCTTCCCCACCATATTCGGCATGTTCAACACGCCAACGACGGATTGTTTTCTCTTCACCAATATCAATAGTCATGTAACCACTTTTCTTATTTGTTGCTGCCCATTTACTATTACCGATCGCTGTTCCGTCTAATACTTTGGAGGCAGGCTCTGCGGAGTTTTCAAATGAGACAGATGTCACCTTAGCATTAAGAGCCACATTAGGTGAGGTTGGATTATTCTCAATCTCCGTAGCATCAGTACCCATACCCCAATCAAAAGCAACAATTGTACCTTCTCCACGAACATAATCCTGATTGACTGGGACAACTTTTAAGGATGTAATGTTGTCACTAGATGCGTTTTTGGCAGTCCGGGTGATATTTGGTGTATAGAAGTAATTATTCGGTGTAACTCCTAAAAGTGTTTCCACCCCATCGGCATTTTCTTGGTAAACCTCATAATGCAATACGTTTTCTTTAGCGGACCAACTTAGACGGGCTTCCGCTTCAAACGCTGTCTTCGTTAGCTTTTCAAGAATTTTAACATTGTTAGGCTTGGAAATAGCCTCAGCTTTTCCATCAAATACGGATAATTGCCCTAAATGAAGTGAATAGTTCTCAAGCTTATTAGTGTTACTTACCTTAAGACTAAGCGCATAAGCTGTCTTCCCAGTATCCTCTCCTAAATCCACTACGGTTGTTTGCCAACCCTCCCCTGACTCTGGAAGCGAATAGTACTTCATCTTATCCTCTGAATAATCTTCACTATATGCCACACCAAGCTGAACATCAGCACCTAATTGATTTTGATAAACTAGGCGAATCTTAGTTGAATCTGTAATTGGAAGTTTTGTACTGTAAAGCATCGTGTCGTTGACAGAACCTGCATCAAGATCACCGCTGAATTTTAGTGAATTTCCACCGTTATATGCTTTATCAAAGTCATAAGTGACATTCAACTTACTTCCTTCACCACGAATCCACCAACGCCAGGTTGGCATTATATCCTGGATAGACCGGTTATTCCATTCTAGAATACTAGCTTTTTCCCCATCTACAAAATATTGTTTTCCATGACCGCTATTAAAGTTCGTAATAAACGGCATATTTTGAATGACAGATGAATCTGTCACAAATCGGGCCATACCCTTCCACTTGGAAGAATCATCTGCAAGTGTAGGATCACCCTGCGGTCCTGTCCAGAAATATTTTTCCTTCTCATGGAAGTCGGCAGGATTTTCCGCCAATCCCATTGTTGAGTTCGGTGTATATAAAGCTATAGATACCTTTGGCTGTTTATTTTCACCCAAAAGAGCATCCGTATTAACACTTGTGTTATAGGAGTTTTGTTGAACCTCAAAACCTGCATAAGCATCAAAAGGGTTACGATTATGACTATTCATCGTTTCAACTGTTGTGTTAATCTTACTGGTATTCCAGTTGTAGTTTAAAAAGAATTCATCGACTGCGTATACCCCATCATCTGCTGGTTTCACATACATGTCATTTTTGCTGTTGATGGAATCCTGATAGTTAATCTTTCCATCGTTGTCTTGAGCATCATACCAACTAATATGTAGTTTTGAATTTCGTTTGATATAATGCATCATTTCATTCATACGTACAGCCGTTTCCTTACTAACACCATAGGTTTCCTGATTAAAGAAATAACCATCAAATCCAAAGTATTCTGCCACCTCAATCATCTTGTCCGCAACCGGAAAACTTCCATCTGCAGCCTGTTTGGTGAATTTTTCTATTTCTTTGACCCCTTCTTCTGACTGGCCCCACGGGAAACCAAGTGTTGCATAGACAGGTACCCCATTGCGGTGAGCAGCATCAACAATATCCGGTGTTGGGATGGCGAAGATTCCCTCATTCGTTCCGGACCAGTAAATATAAGAATCAAGAAGTTGCCAGTTGTCAAAAGCGTATACGTTAAACTCATTACCTCCGACGGAACTCGCTTCATCGTGATTCCATGTTGTAATTGCTGCGGAGGTTATTCCTGCCTCTGGGTTAGCAAGAGGATTTACTTGCTCTCCTTTAAATCTTTCCTGATTTAAGGGGACACTTGCTCGGTTCAATTCCGCATCAGGATCCGTTTCAGGAGACCACTCCAAAAGTGTATCCACTCTGAATGCAGGTGCAAGAGGCTTCAGACTAAGCTTGTCCATATAATTCTCATTCACCGCATTTGTTCCATCCCCATTAACGTCAGCTTTTACGCCTGTGGCAGCAATCGAACTAAATAACATAAAAGCTACAGTTATAGTCAAAATACGACTGTAAAACCTACTTCTTCTCCTCATACTGATCCTCCTCTTTATTAAGTACAGTTTTTACATAGTTAGAAAACCAAATTAATTATAATAATCAGATAATTATAATTAAAGTAGACTATACTTTTATTGATTTATAGGAAGCAAGGGATATCTCTTGCCTCCTTAGGAAACTACCGATTTAAGAACCATGGACCTCAAATTCAAAAATTCTTGCAGCCTGGTCACTGCCTTGAGTTGGTTTGTCAGTCCACAATCGTACGTAACGAGCATTTGTTAATGATATACTGTGTTCTGAAACACCCGCTGTATTATCCGTTACCTTAATAACTTCTATCCAATGTTCACCGTCCGTGCTGGCCTCAATTCGAAATGCCTGTGTGTTGAATGCTTGTGGCTCCCCACCGGCCTGTGCATGACGCACGACGAACTTTGATAGCGCATATTGATTACCTAGATCAACCTTTAACCAATGTGGTGCTTCACCTAGGGCACACCACTTACTGTTGTCCGTTATTTTGCCATCAACTGCGTAGCTTGCAGCTTCCGTCGCTGCACACTGACCACTTGCGGTAGCAGTTTTGTTTAGAGCAACATTTTCAATATCCTTAGCTGCTTCGGAAATGGTTATCATCGCCTCTTTAGTCAGAACACTTTCTCCCTCGCTGTTCCTCGCAACCAAGGTAACGGGGTATACGCCCTCTTCAACATAGGTTACAACCGGATTTTCCTCGTGGCTGACGGAAGGTGTACCTCCTTCAAAATGCCACTCAACTTCTTCTGTAACTTCTGTTGAAGCATTGAAAAATTGGATATCCTCCCCTGGCGCTGCAATGGTTTTTTCCGCAGAAAAGTCTGCTTCTGGCTTTGGATATGGTGGCCATTCAAACGTAACCGTGTTTGGCTCACTTCGATTAAATTCCTTGTTTACGGTAACAATCTCTAAGGTTGTGCTATTTTCTTTTCCATTTCGTTTAAGATTAGAAAGAAAATACACATGGTTTGGCGTTGTGCCGACTAACTGCTTTTGATTGTTTGGTAATTCTCGATAAATTTCGTAATGACTAATATCGGAATCAGACGGCTCCCAAGCAAGTGAGATATCAGAATAGATTCCCTTGTTAAAGCTGATCTCATTAATTTTGCTTTGTTCCGGGGAGTAAATATGTTGTTTGTCCTTTTTGTTATAAACTTTAATTTCTCCAATATTCGTTGTAAAGTATTCCACATTCTCGTTACCGTCAACTAAAAGTGAGATAGCTGCGATATTATTACCTTTGTGCTTTTTCAACTTTATCGTTTCAGTCATCCACTGATTATGACTTTGTTTTTTAATATCGAAAAATGTAAACTGGTCAGGATTGTCAACGAAGCTGACTCCTATTTTCATATTAGGTTTTTTCATATCTGTTTTGTAGGTTAGAGCGATTTCCGTATCTTTTTGAATCGGTAGATTGGTTTTATAAAGCTTAATATGAGTAGGATTGCTTTTATCAATAGCACCTGAAAGCTTTAATGAACTTCCCCCGTTATAAGCGATTTCCCAATCAAAACCAACATCAATTGCTTGTCCGCCCTCTTTTATCCAACGCCAGGTTGGCAGGATATCTTGTAGACTACGATTATTCCAGGATTGGTTACTTACCTTATTTCCATCAACTGCGAAAAACTTTCCGCTACCAGTATTAAAATGTGTGACAAAAGGTAATTCCTTAATGACTGTTTTGGCTGTGAAATAGTGAGCAATTCCTTTCCATGAGCCATTGTTAGCTGTGGTTGTAGGATTACTAGACTCACCAACCCAAAACTCATTTTCCTTTTGATAGAACTGTTCAATACTTTCGGATGTCTTAAAGGCCCAATCTGGGCGGTAAATTCCTAAAGATGTTAGTGGTGTTTTGCCTTCAGGAAAGATTCCCTGCCAAGGAACCTTTGTACTTGTTCCATTTGCTTCTACATCGATTCCAGTAAATAAATCATAAGGGCTTCTTCCTATTTCCTGTGCTTTATTAAAGGATGATTGTTGGTCCCGCCACCAAAAGTTCAAAAACATACTGTCGGATACCCGCTTCTTTCCGTCCTGTAAAAAGCTACTGTTTTTATCTGTCAATGCATTTTGCCAATCGATATTCCCGTCTTTTGTCATTGAATCATACCACATGATATGCATGTCTTCCTGCTTATGCTTCTGCAAATAAACAAGGAACTTTTGCATTTTTTGTGCCACTTCTACATCTTTGACATCTGTTTCCTGATTAATAAACCAACCATCAAATCCATAATAGTTCGCTACCTCTAATAGTTTATCTGCCGCTGGAAAAGAACCATCTTCCCGCTGGGTCAGCATTTGGTTCACCCATTCCTCCTTGCCACCGTAGACAATAGGTGGGAAGAAAACGTTTCCTAAAATAGGTACACCGTTTTTATGAGCAGCATCCGTTACATCTACACTTGGTGGAACAATAATTCCTTCCCCTGAAGAACCTGCCCAATACACCATAAGATCTACATATTGCCAATAACTAAATGTATTGGCAAAAAAGTCTTCTCCTCCCTGAGAAGGAACCCCGCTAGTGGTAGGGTTAAGGGCTGATAAAGCAACTAATTTTGCTTCTGACTGTGCATTTTCATTTACTTTATAAAGTACCTCCCGCTCTGCTAATGGAGTCTGGCTACGGTTATAAATAGCATCTTGATCCTTATCTGGTGCCCAGTCTAAAAGTTGTTCCGGATACCAATAGGATGATTCCGGCTGTTTAGCAAAGGTTGCACTTGGTGCCAAAATCATAATACACAAGCAGAAAAAAATACCCATCCAGAAACACTGCTTTTTTTCAAACATATTCCTTCTCTCCCTTTCCATTTCATTTTTCTATCTAACGAAGCTTAAAACATGCCCTCTGTTCTATGCCTCCCTACAAAGTTAATGAAAACACTTACAAAATAAAAGGTCCGTATTTACTATCTTCTATTAGCTGCTTTTTCTATTAAAATAGGGGTGATAACCTCCCCCATCAGTGATTTTTTATTTTATAGAAGCTTTTTCCATTATTTCTAAAATTACTCCATAAAAACACCCATCCCTTTTTTATATAGGTAAAAATACATGAGCATTAGTTACCATTACCAATTTCCTAATCATTGAAAGATAAAATGTATTAAATTTAGTAAAAATATAGATAACCAATTTTCAAGCCATATTAAAAGCCTTCCGATTCGCTCGGAAGGCATTCTAACTAATTCAATTTTTGGATATAAACAAAATGTTGATGATATCGGACAAAACTATAAATATATTAGACAAACCCAAATTATGATTTAATTAGTCTGAGTGTTTTAAGGTCTTTTACACTAGATGCACCAGCCAATGCGATGGAAACCTTTGTATCTTGAATAAAGTTGCCAAGCACCTTCTCTACACCTTTCTGTCCTGCAGCTGCAAGTCCATATACATACGGTCTGCCAATAAAGACCGCATCCGCCCCTAACGCAAGTGCCTTAACAATATCAGAACCTCGTCGAATCCCACTATCAAATAAGACAGGAATTTCACCCTTTACCTCTTCCACTATAAGTGGCAATGCATCAATGGCTGAAATGACACCATCAAGCTGCCTACCTCCATGATTGGAAACAATAACTCCATCTACACCATTCTTAACCGCAAGTCTAGCATCATCCGAACTAAGAATCCCCTTTATTAAAATTGGCAATGAGGTCCGTTCCTTTAAATCAGCGACATGAGTCCAGTTAAGTGAAGGATGGTGAATATTATCTAAGATTCCTTGAATAATAGACTCTAAATCTTGACTATCTAAAGAGGATAAGAATACCGAATCCTGTTCATAATTCGCTTTCCCTACCCCAAGCTTTAATGGTGAAAAACGATTCTTCATATCTTCTTCTCTCCAGCCCATCATAACTGTATCAACAGTTAAAACAATTGCTTCGTAACCCGCCTCCTCTGCTCGTTTAACCATATTAAAGGAAATCTCCTTATTATTTGACCAATAAAGTTGAAACCATTTTGAGCTATTACCGGATACCTTTGCTACATCTTCAATCGAATAGCTTGAAACAGTGCTTTGGACAAAAGGCACATGACAAGCAGCGGCTGCTTTTGACACTGCCAATTCTGCCTCTTCATGTGCCAGCTTTAACATTCCAACCGGGGCAAGTAAAAAAGGATGGGGGTATGTTTTTCCGAACAAGGTGATGCTTGTATCAATATTTGATACATCCCGTAAAATCCTTGGTACTATGGAATACTTGTTAAATGATTCTTGGTTTTGTCTCAAGGTCACTTCGCCACCTGCTCCTGAACGAACATACCCAAAGCCTCCAGCAGACATTTTCTTTTTTGCCTGCTCCTCTAATTCCACATAGGAGACCGGAAAATATTCATCCTTCACAATATTCTCTATGTACGCATCTTTAACTTTTGATATATTCATTGTATAAAGCCTTCTTTCCATATTTATTGTAATTACCCTACTACTTAAAAATGGGGTAGTCAATTGGAGTTTTGACAATTTAGAAAAAAAAGATTGACTTACCTTTTAAACAAGTTTAATATCAAAATAATAAATTTCATAACAATCTCTTATTAAGAGCGGCTGAGGGACTGGCCCTGTGAAGCCCGGCAACCATTCATGTTAAACGAAGACATGAACAGGTGCTAAATCCTGCAAAATACAATGTATTTTGAAAAATGAGAGAGGTGCTACTTCTAAAGTATATCCATGCCTCTCTTTATGAGAGGCATTTTTTATTATCTGGTAAATTACTTAAAAGAATGGAGGGATGAATTATATGTCAACACAAACAGTAAAAGGAGCACCCGGTCATTTTAGAATTGGTGAAGGGATCCTTAAGGAACTAGAACCCCTTTTATCTGAGTTAAAGGTTCAAAAAATTCATATAGTATGCGGTAAGAAGGCCTGGAATGCAGTATCCACCTATTTGCCTGAGAAAATAACCAATTCCCCTATTTCGAGCTTTACTTTCATTGAGGGTCACTGCACTTTAGAAAAGGTTGAAAGTATTTCTAATCAGCTATCAGTAAACTCAGTTGATGCAGTTATTGGCATCGGAGGCGGAACTGCACTAGACACTGCGAAGGCTTCAGCAATTAATGCAGGTATAAAATCAATATTGATTCCAAGCATTGCATCTACATGTGCGGCATGGACTCCACTTAGTGTCTTTTATGACCAAAATGGAGTTTTTACACACTACACTGAATTCCCTCTTGCCAATACCTTAGTACTTATTGAGCCTGCTGTTATTGCCTTAGCTCCAGTAAAGTACCTACGAGCAGGAATTGGTGATACACTAGCGAAGTATTACGAAGCAGAGGCATTAATTTCTGCGTTTTTCAAAAATCAAGAGCTACCGGTTTGGCTAAAGGTTTCAAGGTTCTCAGCATCTATTTGCAGAGATGTTCTACTACAGGATGCCACAGCAGCTATCCAATCTACCTCTGAAGGAAGTGTCTCTGATGAACTGGTTAGAGTAATTGAGGCCATTATTATGACTGGCGGTATGGTCGGCGGCTTCGGTGGAAAGGCAGGAAGAGTAGCAGGAGCACATTCCATTCATAATGGCCTTACTGAAGCAAACCAAGCCAAAAACTTTTTACATGGTGAGCTTGTTGCATATGGAACTCTGGTCCAGTTAGCTCTAGAAAATAAAGAACAAGAGCTTTTAAGACTATCAAGCTATTATCATGAATGGGGACTTCCAGTAAATTTAAAAGACTTAAATATTGATCCGGAAAACAAAACTCTTTTGGAAGCAATAATTAAAAAGGCAACTCTCCCACAAGAATCTATTCATTTTATGGATATAACTATTTCAAAGGATGCACTATTATCAGCTATAAGTAAGGTGGAAAATCTTACTTTCTCTAGAGTCAATTGATAGAAACAGAATAAGCATAAATACAAGCCATAATATTAACATAATACGAAAAGAGGAATAAACATGAAAAAGTGGTTATTTGCTAGTTTATTAGTTTTAATTATCTCGGTTCTTGCAGCCTGCGGTGAAAGTAGTTCAAGTGGTTCAAAGGACGAAAAAGCAGAAGGTTTATATAGTGACGAAAAGCTGGTTATTGGTGTAACTGCAGGCCCTCACGAACAAATTCTTGAAAAGGTAAAAGAACTTGCTGAAAAAGAAAACCTAAATATTGAAATAAAAGTCTTTACCGATTATGTTATGCCAAATATTGCTTTGGATGAAGAAGAGCTTGATTTAAATATCTTCCAAACTGAGCCGTACTTTAATGCATTTAAAGAAGACCGTAATTTGGACCTTATAAAATCGTTTGATACTGTTACATTCCCAATGGGTGTTTATTCATTAAAGGTGAAGGATGTTTCAGAGCTAAAAGACGGTGCTAAAATTGGATTACCTAGTGACCCTACAAACAGCGGACGTGCACTACTTCTATTTGAAAAAGCTGGATTTATTAAGCTGAATCCAGATACCGGAATCAATTCAACTGTAAAGGATATTGTGGAAAATAAAAATAATTATGAGTTCATTGAACTTGACTCTGCACAAATCGCACGTCAACTGGAAGAACTTGATGCAGCAGCTATAAATACGAACTTTGCTATTGAAGCAGGTTTTACACCATCCGAGGATGCCATATTTATTGAACCTAAGGATTCTCCATATGTGAACCATGCTGCAGTAAGAACTGAAAACAAAGATGATGAAGTTTTAACGAAATTAGCGGATATTTATCGCAGTGAGGAAATTGCTAAATTCGTTGAAGAAGAATTCAAAGGATCTGTTATTCCATCTTGGTAAAAAAAGCTACAGGAGGACGTGGTAACCCTATTTATACTGCGTCCTCCTTTAAACGCCAACTGCAAAACATTATTAAAAAAGTGAAGGTGTATACCTGCTCAGAAGGGAGTTTTACAAATGATTGAACTAGTGGGAATCTCAAAGACTTTTACAGCTAAACAAGGTTCAATTCACGCGTTAAAGAATGTTTCCATTTCTGTAAAAAAGGGGGAGATATATGGTGTGATTGGTTACAGCGGTGCAGGGAAAAGTACCCTTATCCGAAGTGTGAATCTTTTAGAAAAGCCTGATTCAGGTTCTGTAATCGTAAATAATGTAGATTTGACAAAGCTCTCAAATGGAAAACTCCGTGAAGCACGGGGACAAATCGGGATGATTTTCCAAGGCTTTAATCTTTTAAAAACAGCAACCGTATATGAAAACATTGCACTTCCATTAAAGCTTACTGGCTTAGGTAAGCAGGAAGTCGAGGCCCGGGTTACAAAATATCTAAATATTGTTGGCCTCGAGGAAAAGCATCATGCCTATCCTTCTGAGCTATCAGGTGGACAAAAGCAAAGAGTAGCGATTGCACGTGCATTAGCCCATGAACCAGAGATTCTTTTGAGTGATGAGGCGACAAGTGCTCTTGATCCAGATACAACAGAAGCAATTTTGGAACTATTATTAAAAATCAACAAAGAACTAGGGATCACCATTTTACTTATTACTCATGAGATGAATGTCATCCAACGTATATGTGATCGGGTTGCTGTTATGGAAGATGGAGAAGTTATTGAAGAAGGAACAACGAGAGAGATTTTCACTTCCCCGCAGCATCATACAACAAAAAGATTTGTTAATAGTTTATTTTCACATAAGATACCGGATGAAATACTAGCTACTTTAAATGAAACGGGCCAAGTAGTCACCCTTTCCTTCTTTGGAGAATCTTCAGGTGAACCTGCATTAGCTTTAGTTAGTAAGAAATTTGATGTTTATCCAAACATCTTATCGGGAAGCATCACCCGCTTAAAGGAAGAAAACTTTGGACAGCTTTTGATTCACTTAAAGGGTGACACGGCTGAGATTGAAAGTGCCCTAAACTTCTTAGAACAACAACAAGTACATGTGGAAGGATTGAGAGTAAGTGAAAACAAGAATAGAAGAATTTCTTGAGCTTTGGGGCAGTGATCTTTGGGAAGCTACTCTCCAAACCTTTCAAATGGTTGGAATTGCGCTAGGGATTTCCGTATTAATTGGTCTGCCATTGGGAATATTGCTTGTTTTAACAAGACCAGAAAAGGCCTTAGCTAATAAGTATGTATATCAAATTTTAAACGCCATTATAAATATTATTCGTTCTGTCCCATTTATCATCTTATTGTTCTTTATCCTTCCTTTTACAAAGCTAATTGTTGGGACATCAATTGGCGTTAAAGGTGTAATTGTTCCATTAGTTGTGTACACAGCTCCATACATTGCCAGATTAATGGAAACAGCTCTATTAGAAGTTGACCGTGGAGTATTGGAAGCCTATGAAGCAATGGGAATAAAAACACGGCACATCATATGGCATGTGCTTGTTAGAGAATCCCGTTCATCCATTATTCTTGGTTTAACCATTGCGACCATCGGTCTAATTGGTGCATCGGCAATGGCAGGGTTAGTTGGCGGAGGTGGACTAGGAGATCTCGCATACCGCTACGGCCACCTTCGTTATGAAGTGGACGTTATGTATATAACCGTCATATTACTTATAATCTTAGTACAAGGACTACAATCACTAGGCAATAGTTTGGCATCGCGTTTGAAGAAAGATTAACCGTTCAAATGGGATACTTCTAGCGGGTTATAAAATATACTTAAGCATGAAGCACTCGCAAGTCCATCGTCCAAAGTTTTAAAATTAATTAAAACTTGAAATATATCAAAAAACTTGGTATCATACTTACAAATCAAAAAGGCTATATGTGACTGGCGCACGCGGATAAACCGCGAGGGAGCATATAGTGTCGGAGCCGTTCGCCTGGGCAGAGGTAAGGGAAAGTCCCTTGCCTCTTTCTGTTTATCTTTAGGCGAACCACCAAATATAAGCAGACCAGATTCATAAATTTGTATACTAATAGTTTGTCACTAAAATTCAAATCAAAAGTGAGGTAGACGAGATGAGCACACTTATTGAAAATCAGGTTAAAACGGTTAAAACATTAAATAATATTGCTGAAAGCGGGCTAAAGGTGTTCAAAAATGACCGTTTTGTAATTGATAATCAAAGTGAGAACCCAGATGCAATTGTTGTTCGTAGCTTCGATATGCATGACCTTGAGTTTGGCGATAACTTAAAAGCAATTGCACGAGCTGGTGTTGGTGTTAATAATATCCCCATCCAAAAATGCACCGAGAAAGGTATTGTAGTTTTCAATACACCAGGTGCAAACGCAAACGCAGTAAAGGAAATGGTATTAACTGCATTAATGGCTACATCCCGTAATGTTTTTTCAGGGATTGCTTGGACAAAGACATTAGAAGATAAAGGTGAGCAAATACCTCAACTTGTTGAAAAGGGGAAAAAGCAATTCGTTGGGAAAGAAATCAAGGGTAAAACACTCGGCGTTATCGGTTTAGGTGCAATCGGTGCACTTGTTGCAAACGATGCTCTTGATTTAGATATGGATGTTATCGGGTTTGACCCATTTATCTCAGTTGATACGGCTTGGAACTTATCACGTAATGTTCAGCGTGCCATGTCACTTGAACAGCTTTTTGCTGAGTCTGACTATATTACCGTTCATGTACCTTTAACCAAAGACACTAAAGAAATGTTTAATAAACAGACATTCAGCATTATGAAGCCAGGCGTTCATATCATTAACTTCTCACGCGGAGAGCTTGTAAACGAAATCGATATGGCAGTAGCACTTGAAGATGGTATCGTTGGAAAGTATATGACAGACTTCCCGAATGAAAATGTATTAAAAATGAAGAATACCATTTGCACTCCACACCTTGGTGCTTCTACAAACGAATCAGAAGAAAACTGCGCGATTATGGCAGCTCGTCAGACGAAGGAATACTTAGAAACTGGTAACATTAAGAACTCTGTAAACTTTCCAAACGCATCTCTTCCTTATACAGGAAAAACAAGGGTAACAGCTTTTCATAAAAATGTGCCAAACATGGTGGGTCAAATCACATCGGCTATCTCTAATTATGAGTTAAACATCGCAGACATGGTAAACCGTAGCCGCGGAGAATATGCTTATACGATGATTGACATTGATAATGAAGTAAATGGGGAAATCGTTCCTAGCATATTAGAAAGAATCAAGCAAATTAACGGAATCATTTCAGCACGTGTAATATAAAAAGAAGCAAGGGGCACTCCCCTTGCTTTTTTGTGTGAAAAGAAAGAATAACATTTTGATGAGATAAGCTAAAAGAGCATATCAATGAGTTCACTACCACCAAGGTATACAAAGAGTAAAATAATAAGTACTAAAAATAGATTAGTAGCATTACCATTACGATAAACAGGGTCAATTTGTTTAGAGTTTAATAAATATAATAAGCCTAATGAAAGTGCGGGCATAAATATGGATCCAAGAATGCCGTAAATAAAAACAATTGCAACAGGCTCATTAAATAACAAAAGTAACATAGGCGGGAATGTCATCCAAACAAGGTACGCGCGATAAGCGGGGTCTTTTTCAGAGATTGGTTGATTTAAATCGTTATTCTTCTTTCTACCATTTCGTACTATTCGTACAAAGTCGGCAAAAAGATAAGAAATACCTTGCCAAGGCCCTAAAACCGATGTAAACACCGCTCCATAGAATCCTAGCAATAGAATCCAACGTGCTACATTTCCGAATCTCTCGCCATAAGCATCTGCAAGTCCAAGAAGTCCCTGGTTTCCATTAATTGTTGTGCCCGTTCCGAATAATAATTCAGCTGCAATAATCATTATTGCCACTGCAAAAATCCCAGTAACTGTATAGGCTACGCCATTATCTATCCTCATTGTTGGCATCCAACGCTTACCACTCCAGCCTTTGGCCTGTAACCAATACCCATAACAAGCTAATGTGATCGAACCACCTACCCCACCAATTAATCCGAGTATTGTCGCAAATGAACCTTTTGGCACAGAAGGGATTACTTGGTACGTAACATCATTTGAACTAGCCAAAATAATAATTGCCGATCCAACAACTGTAATAAACATTAAGCCAACAAATACCATCATGACTTTTTCCAATAAATGATATCTACCAAACCAAACTAATATAAAACCAGCTATAGAGGATACAATCGCTCCTAACCATACAGGGGTACCAGGTAACAATGCGGCTAAAACCATTCCACATACAGTTGGTGCTGCGACTCCATAAATAATCCCAAATAAAATGGCATACCCTCCAAAATAAGAGGTTGCAACCCATCCTAACGAATGCCAACTTTGTAGAAATGTAGTACCAGTCGCTAGATACAATCTTCCAATCCCTTCACTTAGAATAAATTTTATTAATGCTCCTACGAAGACTGCCCACATTAACATTAAACCGTAATTAACACCTGCTATAGAAGCCATAATTAAGTCCCCTGCTCCTACACCAGTTGCAGCAACAACAATTCCTGGGCCAATTACCGATAGTTTCCCTTTTAGAGTTAATGGTGGATTAGCTAAAGGTTCATAGGTTCTTTCTACTTTTGTTTCCAAATTATCCAACACCCCATTTTTCATAGTTTTATTTCAATACACAACACTTCTTCTTAGGTGGATATGTAATAAGCCTTTTTTCAATATTCGTGCATCAAATAATATATCCCTAAAAAAGATGCTATATTTTTATAAATCGATATCACCTCACCATTATATCAATTTTCCAAATAATCTAAATATAATTAACCTTAACATGTAAGCGTTATCAATTGTATTGGAAGTAATGTAAAATAATAACCCTAGTTAATTTTACAAAATGTAAAATGTAATACTATTTTACTATTTCTTTTTCATCTTTCTATTACTTTCTACACATAGAAAAAGCGGGCTCCAATAGACCCGCTTCTTAGGATACAGTCCCACTCTCTAAAGCTACTTCCCCTTTAATATGGTATATTCTTCTAAAAATGAATTAGTTATTATTGATTAAAACCTATAGAACCAGGCTGAACCCATTCTTGGATCCAGCCTGAGTGGTATATCGATTACTGTCGAGCTATCAGTAAATGCTTGTTTTTCAAAAGACTATTAAGTTTTTCGGAACTTAGAAGCATCGCTAATATAAACATAGCAACACATACTGGGAAGATTCCAATTGTAGTTTGAGACGCCACAAATCCAAGTAGTGGTGGCATGAATGTAGTACCGGTATAAGCTACTGCCATTTGATAGCCCATTATTGTCTGAGAATGTTGTTTTCCGAAACGGGTTGGTGTCTCATGTAACATACAAGGAAATATTGGTGCTAATCCTAAACCAACAATAATAAATCCTATTAGTGAGAAAAGGGATGGCAAGGGTATTATCAATATAATGGCACCTGTTAATGCAATTATTTGCCCCAGCTGAATTAGTGTACGGTTAGTTATTTTAAAGGTAATAAAACCTGTTATCAATCTACCAAGTGTTATTCCTGCATAATAAAAGGAAACCCATTTTGCTGCCGTTGCCGGGCTTAAATCTTTGACATTTACTAAGAAACTACTTCCCCAAAGCCCAACCGTCGCTTCAACTGCACAATAAAACAAGAAAGATGCAAGGGCCAGCTTTACTCCTTTTATCTGTAATGGTTTTGCGTCTTTAACATCTTCACCATTAGGTGTAATTTTTGCAGCTTCCTCCTCTTCAATTAAGGTGATATTGCTGCTTTTTGTCACTCTGTTCCATAAAGGTAATGTAAAGAACAGGATGATAACTAACGTAAACTGAAGAACAGAGATAACAAGATATCCACTTCTCCAAGCATTTTCCTCTAAAATAAATTGAGCCATAATGATTGGTCCAAGTGTAGCTCCTACTCCCCAAAAACAATGTAACCAACTCATATGATGTGCCTGATAATGTGTAGCCACATAATCATTTAATCCCGCATCAACTGCTCCTGCCCCTAACCCAAGTGGGATTGCACACACAAGTAACCAAGCAACCGATGGAGCAAAATAAAATCCTAGCAATGCAGCAGCAGTCATTAAGACACTGACAACTGTCACTTTACCTGTGCCAAAGCGTTTAAGTACTTTTCCGCTCACTAAACTAGAGATAATGGTACCACCTGCAACTGTCATAAAAAGGTATCCAGCAGTCTCGAGTGGTGCCCCAAAATCTGGCCGCATTGCGGGCCATGCTGCCCCCAATATAGAATCTGGTAAACCTAAACTGATAAAAGCCAAGTAGATGATTAATAAAAGAAATGTAGTCATATTTAAACCTCATGTTCATTTTGTGTCGGTATAACTTTCGATATTTACACCTAAATTATATTCTAATACATACCCACCTTACAGCAATTATAAATATATTCTTTACAGTGATTGCACTAACCCCCATTTAAAACAGTATTTCTTGTTCAACTAAATTGCTTCGTTAGTACAAAAATAAAAAGCTGCTCTTAATGACAGCCTTGTAGTCCCCTTTTACCATAATGGTTCTTCTTTATCAGTTAATTTCAGTAATAATGGCATTACAAACAGAGCCACAAATATTAAGGCAAGTCCCAAGAGTAGTACAGAAATAGGAGATAAATCAAACATTATAGAAAATGGTAGAGTGCTAATGGGGAGTAAAACTAATAAAGAAGTAGTATTTCTCGAAGTTGTACTTTGGTATTGAATTTCTCCACAATGATTACATATCATTTTTTTACGAAATGCTAGTAATTTCTTAATCGAATCAAACCAAGACCACTTTCTTTTACAGTTTTGACAAGTAGGCACTACGAATTCCTCCTTTCTTAGAAACTTGATATTAATAATTACGTTTTTAATGTTCGATAAGTTTCATTTACTGGGTACTTCAATTGATACTATTCAACGATAGTTACTGTGTAGGAAGATTTTTGAGGCCGTAATTTTTTTGAAAATATTTATAATAAATGAATTGACAAGGTGTTTATATGATTATATGATTTATTACCTGATAAGATATATCGTATGCGATGAATCGTACAAGATGGATGTTGAAGGGAGATAAAAAACTTGGATGAAAAGGCAGATTTTTTAAGGGAATCGATTGATTTTTTACATCGGTATATGGCGAAGAGCATACAAAAATATGCCGAGGAGCATGGTCTCACTGTTCCTCAGTTAAAGGTCATTAAACAAGTGCTTCTTCATGACTCGACGAGCATCAAGCAACTTACACATAACCTGAGGATGACCCAAAGTACCGTTTCAGATATTGTGGAAAGATTGTCTGCCAGAGGTATATTACTTAAGAAACCAAATCCGAAAGATAAAAGGTCTGTCATAATCACGATCAGTGACGAGAAACTGAATGTAATAAAAAAAGCTTCACCAAAACCAGTGAATCACGCGATTAGTGAAGCATTACAATTATTAACACCATCACAACAGGAAACTGTGGAGGAAGGCATGAGGTTATTACTTACAGCAGTAAAAGGAAAGATGGAAAAAGACGGGATAGATCACCTAGAATCATTCGAAGAATTATTTATCATGGCTGATAAGTGAAATGAATCAAAGCATTCAAAATACCCCATTGGTACTTTAAATTTTATTATTCAACATTATGCCTTAGGAGGAATCCACACATGCTGAAAATCTTTAAATATTTTCAGAAGACAGATTGGTTACTCGTTTTATGTAGCCTTGTTTTCATCGTGACACAAGTATGGCTTGATTTAAAAATTCCCGATTATATGGCAGAAATCACTAGGCTTGTACAAACAGAAGGCAGTGAGATTAGCGATGTGCTTTCACAAGGTGCATTCATGATCTTATGTGCCATAGGTAGTATGCTTGCATCGATGGTTACCGTTTTTCTAGCAGCAAGAATAGCAGCTGGATTTTCGGTACGATTGCGCGGTATGGTATTTGAAAAGAACTTGTCTTTTTCAATGGAGGAAGTAAATCTTTTTTCTACACCAAGCTTAATTACACGATCCACGAATGATATTATGCAGGTTCAAATGTTAATCATAATGGGATTGCAAATCGTCATTCGGGCTCCGATTATGGCGGTATGGGCAGTTATGAAAATTATGGGCAAATCTTGGGAATGGACCGTTGCTACAGGAGTTGCCGTTGCATTCCTGTGTGTATTAATTGCTATTGTCGTTTTTATCGCACTGCCTAAATTCCGGATTATTCAAACTCTGACTGACCAATTGAATCTTGTGACAAGAGAGAATTTGTCAGGTATTCGTGTTGTGCGTGCTTATAATGCAGAGGAATATCAAGAAGAGAAATTTGAAGATGCAAATAATGAATTAACAAAAACAAATCTTTTCACCGGTAGGACGATGGCCATCTTATTTCCCTCAATTGGCCTTATGATGTCTGGAATGAATCTTGCCATCTATTGGATAGGTGCGATTTTGATTAACAATGCTTCGGTACCGAATCGCTTATCATTGTTTTCCGATATGGTGGTCTTCTCCTCCTATGCAATGCAAATCATTATGTCCTTTATGATGTTATCAATGGTATTTATTATGATGCCTCGTGCTGCAGTTTCAGCAAAACGGATTAATGAGGTATTAGATACTGATATTAAAATCAAAGATGGAAATCTAACAGAAAAAACAAACGCAGTAGGAGAAGTTGAATTCCGCAATGTGAGTTTTAAGTATCCGGAAGCAGAAGATTATGTTTTAAAAAATATAAGCTTTCGTGCACATCGAGGCGAAACAGTGGCCATCATTGGATCAACAGGTAGTGGAAAAAGTACTCTCCTAAACTTGGTACCTCGTTTTATCGACGCAACGAAAGGTGACATTTTTGTAGATGGAACAAATGTTAAGGAATATAGCCTTGAAGCTCTGAGAAATAAGGTTGGATATGTTTCGCAAAAAGCTATTTTGTTTAGCGGCAGCGTTGCTTCTAATGTAGCCTTTGGTACAGGGGAAAATAAGACTGACAACGAAATCGAGAGAGCTGTTGAAATTGCACAAGGGAAAGAATTTGTGGAAAAAATGGAAGACCAGTATGAGGCACAAATTGCCCAAAGTGGTACGAATATTTCAGGTGGCCAGAAACAAAGATTGTCTATTGCTCGTGCAATCTATAAAAATCCCGAAATCTATCTCTTTGATGATTCTTTCTCGGCGCTAGATTATAAAACAGATCGGGTGTTACGGTCACGTCTGAAGAAAGAAATACAAGATGCAACCTCCATAATAGTTGCACAACGTATTGGAACCGTCATCGACGCTGATCGCATTATTGTTCTTGATGAAGGAGAGATAGTTGGAATTGGTACTCATCATGAGCTCATGAAAACATGTGAGGTTTATCAAGAAATTGCCTACTCGCAACTGTCAAAGGAGGAACTTGAAATTGGCGGATAAACAAAAAACGAAACTCAAGTCGAAGAAAGCAGCACGTTCCCGCAAGGGCCAAGAAGGCCAAGAAAAGGGGCAAAGCATGAAAAGCTTTAAACAATTATTCGTTTATTCACGAGCGTTTGTACCTGCCATCATTCTAGCAGTCATTCTATCCGTGGCGGGGGCCATTTTTACAATCATTGGTCCTGATTTGCTTGGAAATATGACCGATACGATCGTAGAGGGCATGATGACGACCATTGACATGGAAAAGGTTGTTGACGTGGCGATCGTTATTTTAATCCTTTATGGATTAATGTTTTTGTTTCAATATTCTCAAGGTTTTATTATGGCCACAGTCACACAGCGTATTTCAAAAGCGTTAAGAAGAGACCTTTCGAAAAAAATGAATCGTCTTCCGTTAAAATACTTCGACTCAACAAGTACCGGCGATGTGTTAAGCCGTGTCACCAATGATGTCGATTTGGTAGGTCAGACACTTAACCAGAGTATTAGCGGTTTAACTTCTGCTTTCACATTGTTTTTTGGATCATTAATAATGATGTTTTATACAAACTGGATTATGGCTATTTCTGCCGTATTATCAACATTTATTGGATTTGGGTTAATGTCATTTGTTATCTCCAAATCCCAAGTTTTTTTCGTCAAACAACAGCAACAACTTGGGATGCTAAATGGATATATTGAAGAAATTTATTCAGGACATCAAGTTGTTAAAGCCTATAATGGAGAAAAAACAGCTAAGGAAACCTTTCACAAATTCAACACTGGATTGTACGATAGTACGTGGAAATCCCAATTCCTATCTGGGTTGATGATGCCTTTTATGATGTTTGTAGGGAACCTTGGTTACGTCGTTGTTTGTATCGTTGGTGCTGCGCTTGCAGTGAATGATTATATCTCCTTTGGTGTGATTGTTTCTTTTATGTTGTATATTCGTTTGTTCACACAACCACTTTCTCAAATTGCACAGGGCGCTACACAACTCCAGTCAACAGCTGCTGCGAGTGCACGTGTTTTTGAATTTTTGGAGGAAAAGGAGCTTGCAGATGAAAGTGAAAAGACAACAAGCCTTCAAACAGTCAATGGAGATGTAGAGTTTCGAAATGTAAGGTTTGGATATAACGAGAATCAACCTGTAATCAAAAACTTCTCAGTAAACGTTAAAGCAGGTCAAAAAGTTGCGATTGTTGGTCCTACTGGTGCGGGCAAAACGACCTTGGTTAATCTATTAATGCGATTCTATGAAGTAAATGATGGGGAAATCCTAATTGACGGTGTTCCAATTAGTCAGCTTACAAGGGAAAATCTTCATGAATTGTTCTGTATGGTACTTCAAGACACTTGGCTGTTTGAGGGAACCATTCGTGACAATATCATTTATTCCAGCAAGGGAGTTACTGATGAGGAACTGGAGTCAGCTTGTAAAGCAGTTGGACTCTACCACTTTATTAAAACTCTACCGAAAGGTTTCGATACGATTCTGGATGATAAAGCTAGTTTGTCAGCAGGGCAAAAGCAGTTATTAACGATTGCTAGAGCAATGGTGAAAACAGCGCCATTGTTGATCCTGGATGAAGCAACAAGTTCAGTAGACACTAGGACGGAGATGCTCATCCAGCAGGCGATGGATAAACTAACGGTTGGAAAGACATCGTTTGTGATTGCCCATCGATTATCGACGATTAAAAATGCCGATATCATCCTTGTAATGAAGGATGGCGACATCATTGAAGCAGGTAACCATGAGGAATTATTAGAAAAAGATGGTTTTTATGCAGAGTTATACAACAGCCAATTTGAAGAGGTTTCATAACCCAAATCATGCACCCCGAAAGGTATAAAGCCATTGGGGTGTTTTTTATTGGGAAATCGTTACACGCCATGTCCTTCATTGATTGCTGAGGACCGTAGCTCTATTAAAAGGTTGAAGACCCGAAACAAGTCGACTTCTTAACGTCTTATCAAGGGTTCTACACATTTATTACACTGCTACACGTGAGTTGTATACCTTTTTGAATTTAATAAAACTTATGATTCTCCATAACCCAACATATACAAACAGAGAAATAATAGATAAAGCGTTTAATGTCAAAGGTTCAATGCCTGGTAAAAAGTAATTAGCTAAGCGTCGGCAAACAAATACTAATATTAAAGCAATCACAAAGCCAATGCTCTTTATTGCATAGATTTTCCCATCCTCTCGAATTTCGTATCCAGTTGTATAAATCAATGGAAGAGATAAGATCGTTCCAAATATCACAGATACGACAATTTCTATAGAAGTGAAGTGAACGGAAGGTTGCATCACCACAGATAAGGCAGGTGACATATAGAGCAGCGGTAGCAAAATTCGTAAGCCCGAGCCTTTAATTGGTCGGACCATAGCTCTTGTTCGCCTCCAAAGAATCAATCCAAAAATAACAAGTAAAATTGCGTACATTCCATATTGCATGTTTTTTGTCCACTCCATCCCTTATACCAAATGTAATCGAACATCTAAATTAATAATTGTAAATAACCTGGGCAAACTTTACAGAGCATAATAGGAGTTTTTATTTTCACACCCTATCAACCAAATTTTCCTTCCATTTGATATTTGATTTACATGTTTAGATATTCAATGAACATGGGGATAAATCCTTTTTAGATCCAAGCCCATTTGTACATTTTTTCGTAAACAATAATGCTTCGTTAGTTGAACAAAAAGACTTCATTCAAAAGTTCATCTATCTACTGAAAGAGCTGTTTTTTTTGTTTCTTCGACCTTTTGGGTGCTAAGAGCAAAACTAATGACCGCCGCAATGCTACAAACATACGGAAGGTAAGAGTAACCCCATTTCGTTATGACATAACCACCTACCATTGATCCAATAGTAATACCAATATACAAAGCTGTATTATTCCACGCCATTACAAAACCTCGTTCGTTTGGATATTCAACCGCTAATCTTGCTTGGTATGATGTAAATCCTGCATACCCAACCAAAGCCCATAGGAACAAGAATAAATAAATCCAATCACCAGATGAGAAGAATATACCTAAACAAATAAAAATGAGAGACAAGAAAATGAGTGTAACTTTTGATATATTCCTTTCTCCAAATCTATCTGTTAATTGTCCACTTATAAGACTCCCTAAAACAGCCCCGATACCATAGAAAGTAATAGCTAATCCGATTTGTGTAGATAAGAATCCATTTTCAGAATAAAGAGATGCACCTAAGTAAACATATAGAGCATACATTGATATCGCCCAAAAGGTTGTAACACTTACCGAACCCAATATTCTTAGCAGACTTCCTCCTATTGGATTTCTTGTTAAATCGCTTTTAGGAGTATATTTCCAAGTACTGAAATTTACTATCGCCAACATAGCTCCTATAATAGCCATTACAACAAATACTGAACGCCAACCAAGAAAGTGCTCTAATAACGTACCAAATGGTGCTCCTGCCCAAAGAGCTGTTAAGTGCCCTGAAACAACAATTGAAAGCCATGTCCCTGTTCGATTTGGTGGGGCAATATCTCCAATGATGGCATATATCAAAGGAGTTATTGAAGCAACCGATAAACCAGATAAAATTCGACTAACAATTAACAAAAAAAATGAAGGTGCAAAAGCTGTTAGTATGTTAGAAATAAAGAACAACACTAAGCCAAATGTAATCAATGCTCTCCTTCCATTTTTATCTGAAAGCCAGCCAAAGAAAGGTGCTGCAATAGCATATGTTACAGCAAAAACAGTTACCATCCATCCTGCAATTGCTGAACTAACATTATACGCCTCCGAAATGAACGGTAGTAACGGAGACACTACAAATAAATCAGTCCCCATAAGAAACAAAGTTACCCAACCCACACTTAAACTTACTCTCCCTCTTAACCCCATTACATCCCCCATTTAAAGTTAATATTACATGTATATTATTCAGAATTGTAAAAAAAGGACTAATAAAAAGAAGATGCTGGGATATTACTAGCCACTACAGACAATCACCACAAAAATAGCGAATGATTCTGATATACTTAAGCTGGTTAAAGTGATCACTTCGGAGGAAGTCGTTAATCCAATGCCTTCCAGAGAGGATGACTAGACTCATTCTAGATTTTTGGAAAGTGAGATTCGCAATGAAAAAACAAAAACAATCTGATATCCAACTGGCTACGCTAAAGAAAAGTTTACTTATTGTAAATGTGGCATTCTTTGCATTTACAGCATTCGCAACATTAATCTCCTATCAATTTTCACACGAAGTTTCTAATCAGACGTTAGTTAACGGTGTGTATATTATGATGTTTATCAGTGTCCTATTCTTCACATATGGATTTTGGTTACGAAGCAAAGCTAGCGGTAATAGACCTCTGGGGAACTTCAGTGGGATTTACGCCATCGTGATTAGCATTTCGCTTTTCTTAACCTCAAATGTTATGTATGAAGCTGGTGTTGAGGAAGGCACTATTCACGAGAACGTTCACTACTTGTCCTTTTCATTGAAACAGTACCTGATTATCATTGCTATTTTATCATCATTAATTTTCATCCTTTCATCACCAAAGGTATTAAACAAGGAAGTCCATTCGACAAAGGTATATATTTGGGCAAGTCTACTCGGTCTTGGAATCATTATCATTGCCTATACCGTCATGATGATCATTAAAAATAGTGTATTTAAAAATCCTGGAACAGTGATGGATGTCTATGACATCTTGGCTGGTTCAGTTGGATTCGGATATATAGGTAGTGCCATATTAATTATATTAAATCGTTCAAAGTCAAGGAAGTGAGCAACAATCCAATCTTTTAGTAACACAAAACTAATAAATCCTTCATAACAAAAAGACTCAATCCCTTAATTGGATTGAGTCTTACTTCAGTGATAATTTTACAAATAGGCTGATGAGACACTGTCAAGTCAGTTCCTGACTTTTTCGTCTTTCAACACCAAAATTTTTAGTGTATAATCTTTATTCCACTGTCACACTTTTCGCCAAATTTCGTGGCTTATCTACGTCACAGTCACGGTGTAGTGCTGCGTAGTAAGAGATAAGTTGTAACGGAATAACAGAGATTAGTGGTGTTAACATTTCGTTAACTGCTGGAAGCACATAACGGTCCTCATCTGTTTCTAAGCCCTTCATTGAAATGATACATGGGTGTGCACCACGTGCAACAACCTCTTTCACATTTCCTCGAATGCTTAGGTTAACATGCTCTTGAGTAGCTAGAGCGATAATCGGTGTCCCTTCTTCTATTAAGGCAATTGTTCCGTGCTTTAATTCTCCTCCTGCAAAACCTTCTGCTTGGATGTAGGAGATCTCCTTAAGCTTTAAGGCACCCTCTAGTCCAACGAAGAAGTCCATCGCACGTCCGATGAAGAAGCAGTTACGAGTAGTTGTGAAGTACTCCCAAGCAATAGCTTCCATAACTTCTTTGTCATCACATAAAGCCTCCATACTGTTTGCGATAATCCCAAGCTCTTTGACAAGGTCCATACCAACCTTTATTCCCTTTGATTCAGCTGTTACATACGCAAGGATTGAAAGGACTGCTAACTGTGCTGTATACGCTTTTGTTGAAGCAACTGCAATTTCAGGTCCTGCATGTAATAACAATGTGTAATCTGCTTCACGAGAAAGTGTTGAACCAGGTACATTTGTAATTGTAATAGACTTGTGACCCATTTCCTTTACATGTACTAACACAGCACGGCTGTCTGCTGTTTCACCACTTTGTGAAATAAAGATAAATAATGGTTTCTCCGATAATAACGGCATATTGTATGAGAATTCGCTAGAAATATGAACCTCTACAGGAATGTGCGCTATTTTTTCAATGAATTGTTTCCCTACAAGACCAGCATGATAACTAGTACCAGCAGCGATAATATAGATTCGATCTGCATTCTTCATTGCTTCAACAATACAAGAATCAATTGCTAACTTGCCGCTCTCGGCTTGATATTCTTGGACAATTTTTCTCATGACTAAAGGTTGCTCGTCAATTTCCTTAAGCATATAGTGTGGGTAAGTTCCCTTTTCTATATCGCTTGCATCAAGCTCTGCTGTATATGGGTCACGGCTGATTGTTTCACCCGCTAAATTTTTAATTGTGACAGACTCTTTTTTAACAATGACAATTTCTTTATCCATTAACTCGATATATTGATCGGTTACCTGTAACATTGCCATTGCATCACTTGCTACAACATTAAAGTTGTCGCCAAGACCTACAAGAAGTGGACTTTTGTTTTTCGCTACATAGATTGTTTCGTTGTTTTGCTCATCAAGCATTGCAATTGCATAAGACCCCTTTAGAAGGCTTAATGTCTTTCGGAAAGCTTCTTCAACTTCCATCCCTTGATTCACAAATTGCTCTAATAGCTGAACAACAACTTCTGTATCCGTATCACTTAGTAGCTCAACACTTTGTAAATATTCACTCTTAAGCTGACTGTAATTTTCAATTACACCGTTATGAACAAGAGTAAATCGTCCAGTTGATGCCTGATGTGGGTGGGCATTGACTCTACTAGGCACACCATGTGTAGCCCAACGAGTGTGTCCTATCCCTGCAGTTGCAAATAAACTTTGATCTACAGTCTCACGAAGAATCGCAATACGACCTTTTTCCTTAAAAACGTGAACACCTTCATCATTCATCACTGCAATTCCTGCTGAGTCATAGCCACGATACTCAAGCTTTTCTAGTCCCTTTAACAAAATCTCTTTCGAGTCTTGATGTCCAATAAAACCTACAATTCCGCACATAATTAAGTTCCTCCCTAAAAAAGGGAACAAGAAAGCACGGGGCTATCTTGCCCCTTTTTTTCCATATTTATCTCTTTTACTCAATCATATCCTCCCGTTTGTGCAGAGAGTCACCCCTCTGTTTTGACGAAAAGGACTTACGGTCGTGATTGAGGTCAACCGGGAGGCATCCGCCGAATTTTCGATAAACCTCCACCTCGTCAACTAAACCTATAACAATAGCCTATGCATTGTTACTTCTTCCGTTCATGGTTTAGTTCTGGCGCTTTAATTAAAACTATTACTGTTAACCCTCCTTTACAAAAAATTGAACAAGAACAATAATACAACATAATCTCCATACTCGTCAATCATAACATGGTATATATTTTCCATGTATACTAAAAAAATATGCAAACTTGGACCTTTATGTGTCAAGTTTGCATATTTTTAATGAAAATGTTATGAAGTTCAAAAAGTCGGCTTAAAATGACGCATCGAATTTCTGCGTTGGCTTGCTTTTCCGTTCCTCACGTATTAGCTGCATACGCTCAGGTACTCAAAGCCGCGCCGCCTTGAAATTTCGACGTACAGGACGTGCTAGTGTCGACAAGACATGAGGCCGTGGCGTTTTTGTCGACGCGGTCCTTTTCACCCTCTTTTTTGAACACGTATATTATTTTTTATTCCGTTCCCATCTCTGTTTTTACTACAGAAACGATACGGTCTACGTATTCTTTACAAAGCTCTTCAGTTGGAGCCTCTGCCATTACCCTTACTAATGGCTCGGTTCCAGAAGGACGTACTAAAATACGGCCGTTTCCATTCATTTCAGCTTCAACCTGTTCGATAACCGCTTTAATGACTGGATTATCGGTTACATGATATTTATCTGTTACCTTTACATTCACTAGCAACTGCGGGAACTTTGTCATTTCACTTGCAAGCTGGGATAAAGGTTTCTTTGTGCTTTTCATGATATTCACTAATTGTAGACCTGTTAAAAGTCCGTCACCCGTTGTATTGTAATCAAGGAAAATGATATGTCCTGATTGTTCTCCACCTAGAATATATCCACTCTTCTTCATTTCTTCAACAACATAGCGATCACCCACCGCTGTTTGAACACTTTCGATTTCGTTTTCTTCTAACGCTTTGTAAAAGCCTAAATTACTCATCACCGTTGATACAACAGTTTGATGCTTTAAACGACCTTGTTCTTTCATATACTTTGCACATATGTACATGATTTGGTCACCATCAACAATATCACCATTTTCATCAATCGCAATGAGTCGGTCGCCATCACCATCAAAAGCTAGTCCAACATCTGCTCCTTTTTCCTTTAAAAAGGCAGCAAGGGCTTCAGGATGTGTAGAACCTACACCATCATTAATATTTAGACCATTTGGGGATGTTCCCATTGTCGAAATATCAGCATCCAAGTCAGCAAATAAATGCGTAGCTAGGGATGATGTCGCACCATTAGCGCAATCCAGCGCTACATGGATTCCAGTGAAATCTTCGTCCACTGTTTGTTTTAAGAATTGAAGATACTTTTGGCCACCTTCAAAATAATCATTCACTTGACCTAAATCAGCCCCGATTGGACGTGGAAGCTGATCTTCTGGTAAATCTAAAAGTGCCTCAATTTCATTTTCCTGTTCATCAGAAAGTTTAAAGCCATCTGGTCCAAAGAACTTAATCCCATTGTCTTGTACTGGATTATGTGAAGCAGAAATCATAACACCCGCTTCCGCACCTAGAGCCTTTGTTAAAAATGCAACACCTGGAGTGGAAATAACACCTAAACGCATAACTTCTGCTCCAATTGATAATAGACCTGCAACGAGTGCACCTTCTAGCATATGACCGGAAATACGAGTATCGCGGCCAATTATTACCTTTGGTCGTTCTTTATCCTTTGTTAACACATAACCGCCAAATCTTCCAACCTTAAATGCAAGCTCTGGAGTTAGTTCACTATTTGCAACACCTCGTACACCATCTGTACCAAAATATTTTCCCATTTTAAATGATCTCTCCTTTTGCTGATACCCAATTACTCTTCCATTTCCGTAATTCGTATCTTTGCCTTTTCTTGAGGTAATGCCCACGTAACATTGTCTGGGCCTTTGATTTCTATATCTACATCATGCTCACCAACCCCGAGATTGGTCACATCAATAAACACATCAAAATTTGTAGGACTTGTCCCTTCTAAGATACTTGGTGCACCTTGCACATCTAAATTAAGTGTCCCCGCTTCAGGGTCTAAAAAAGTAAGTGCAAATTGGTCTCCTAAGCCTAAACTTCTAATTGATAAATCCGAGAAGGTTTCCGATAACTCTTCTTCGATATCAACTGCAACTTCAATTTTTTCAGGGGATACTTTGAAAACCCCTTTTGGTATCGGAACCTTCACTTCAATCTTAGAGTCTTCTCTTATATCATCTAAGTCAATTTCTGCCTCAATCGATGAAATTTCGTCAATCACATCCTTCGGACCATATATCGTAACTTGATTAGTCGTTGGTGTGATATTCACTAAACTTAATCCATCCGGAAGTTTTCCTTTTTGCTTAAGGGCAAAAGATACTGATTTATTTGGACTAATAATCGGAACCGCAATTTCCACAACGTTTGGTTCAACTGTTACAGATAATACATTTTGATTTTTATCATAAACAGCTACCCTTGATTCCTGTGTAAAGTCTTTCGTTACTCCCTTAAGATCGACAACAGCTTTTACAATAGCTACTCTCTCAATTTCCTCTAAAGCGCCAGTTATTTTCACTACTCGAGGTGAGACCACTGGATCTCCAATGGAGTACCCTTCTGCTACTTGGTCACGGTTGACAAAATCGACTTCAACCGGGAATTCCTTTGTTACTTTTTCCTGTATGACGACTGTAATTTCAGCAGGATCAATTTTTACTTTTATTTTTTCAGATATATTCCGATATTGTAGTTTTACTTTATGGGTACCAACTGATAACTGTGTTAGGTCTGCATACACTTCGATTTCCTTTTGGAGACCTTCTCTTTTGGTAACCCCAGATGGACCTTCTATTGTTACATTTACATATTGAGGAACTCCAGATACAACTAGATTCTGATCGTCATAGTATGTATTTACCGGAATCTCCGTTAATGTTTCTGTGTAATTTGAAAATAGTGGCAATCCCGCAGGACTCTTGGTAGCAGGTTGGTTCTCAAAGCTGACAGACGCAAATAAGAGTAATGCAAGGAACAATGCAATAATCCGAGTAACCCAACGGTTATCAATTAATCTATCCATTCTTTTTCCCCCTCCATTGCCATAGTGAATGAGAGGTAATGCTTTCATTTGTAATTATTTCTTGTTTTAATAAATCTCGAAATGCATCAGGTTTCAAATCCCGGTGCAGTTCACCGTTCTTTGTTAAAGACACACTTCCTGTTTCTTCTGATACAACGATTGTAATGCTGTCTGTTACCTCACTAATCCCAAGTGCTGCTCGGTGCCGAGTTCCTAATTCCTTTGATATAAATGGGCTTTCTGAAAGTGGCAGATAACACGCAGCAGCCGCTACTTGATTTCTTTGAATAATCACGGCTCCATCATGTAAAGGCGTATTTGGTATAAAGATATTGATTAGTAACTCAGAAGAAATCGCTGAATTTAATGGAATCCCTGTTTCCACATAGTCCCCCATCCCCGTTTGTCGTTCAATTGAGATGAGTGCACCAATGCGGCGTTTGGCCATATAATCAGTGGCTTTTGTAATAGCCTCAATTAATTTTACCTGATGATCTTCTTCATCATTACCACTTCTTGAAAATATTTTTCCACGGCCAAGCTGTTCCAATGCCCTTCGCAATTCAGGCTGGAAAATAACGATAATCGCTAAGAATCCCCAGTCCATTACCTGGTCTACTAACCAAAACAAAGTATGTAACTCTAACAGGCTACTTAATAAGCGGATAAAAACAATAACAATAATCCCCTGCAAAAGCTGTACAGCCTTTGTTCCGCGAATAAGGGATAAAATTTTATATATCACATACCAGACAAGGAGAACATCTAGAAAAATGCCAAGGTAACCTAGTAATGGGAGTTCATTAAATGACATTCTCACACTTCCTCTATGAAATAATCCAAACATACATAGTTAGCTATAATATTATATCATATATCTTTCCCTAACCGATTACAAATTGGTAGGTGGATAAGCTTAATTTTAGCGTCGAAAAAAAGGCCACCGTGTCCGATGACCTATTCTTCATTATCAAAAATGTGGATAGCATCTATACCAACTTTTTTTATGTGGTACCAAAGCCACTCAAACATTTGATTGACTACCTTAACCTCGCCTGTTACATTTCCAGCAGAGGCCATATAATTCTCACCATTAATCACAGTGACATTCCCATCTACGTCTCCCTCTATCACAAGCTTCCCATTCTTGACAACGACATCCCCTTTCACTGTTTCACCTTCTGGAACAATGACGGTATTGTTTTCAACAATTAGATTGGGTTGTTTCGAAACGGAAAATTGATCACTTTCATTCCAGACGGAAAAGAGACTTCCTGCCATTAATACAAGAAAGAGAGCGGCAGCTGATAGCATTGGGTGTTCCCTGAACCAACGTCTAAAGCTTACTGTGCGTTTTTCCTTCGGCAGATTTTGCATGACCTTTAATGTAAAATCGTCAGGTGCAGAAATATGAGAAGTACTTTGTACCAACGCAACTGTCTTCTTTAGCTCATGAAAATGTTGATTACAGGATTCGCAGGCATGCAAATGCTCACGTAGTAGCTTCTCTTCCTCTTCAGAAATATCCTCATCTAGGTAATTATGCATTAACGTAACCATGTCTTTTTCTGAACAGTTCATTTTTTCTCACCCCTATACATGTCGAAGTTGGTTTCGTAAAGCTTCGCGGCCCCTATGAATTCTCGTTTTTACCGTACCTACTGGCAGGTCAAGAATTTCACCAATTTCCTTTAGTGAAAACTCCTCGATGTATTTTAAAACAATAACAGAACGGTACTTATCTGGAAGCTTCAATATTTCTGCTTGGATTAACTCTTGTAGCTCCATTGTCTCAAGCTCGTCCTCTGGTAGTGTTACATCTGCGGCAACTTGCGAATACATTGTTAGTCCATCTGATCCTGCAAGCTCGGCATCCAAATAGTAATCCGGTTTTTTCTTTCGAATACGGTCAATCGACAGATTCGTTGCAATACGGTATAGCCATGTTGAAAACTTTTTATTCAAATCATAGCTATGGATATTTACATATGCACGAATAAAGGCTTCCTGTGCAATATCCTCCGCCTCATGTCGATTCCCAAGCATACGATAGCATATCTGAAAAACCTTGTCTTTGTAAAATTCTACTATCTCCGCAAATGCATTCTGGTCTCCATTTTTTAACTGTCTTATTCTGTTTTTTATAATTGTCTCCATTTGTATACCTCCGCTCTACTCGCGGGTATCATTATTTACGATTCATTTCTTAAAAGGTTTCATTTTCTCCATAATTTTCATTTTAACAAATTTTGGTTGGTTTATGTGCTAGGAAATCAAATCTTTAAAAATAAAAAAAAGACAGCATCCCATGTATCGAGATACTGTATAGTATTATAAAAGTTTTTCTCCAAATAAGGATCCCATTAAAGCAACTGCAACAGAAGCCGTTTTGTTTTTATCATCTAGGATTGGATTCACTTCTACAAATTCAGCAGAAGTAATCAATTTTGATTCCTCTAACATTTCCATTGCAAGATGGCTTTCACGATAACTAATGCCTCCAAGAACTGGAGTCCCTACACCTGGTGCATCATGTGGATCTAAACCATCTAAATCCAATGATAAGTGAACACCATCTGTCTTGTCTTTTAAATAAGAGATCGTTTCTTCCATAACCTTTGTCATACCTATACGATCTATCTCATGCATGGTATAAACTTTGATTCCTAACTTTTTAATAAACTCCTTCTCACCATCGTCAAGTGATCTTGCCCCAATAATGACAATGTTTTCAGGCTTTATTTTAGGACCATAACCAGAGATGTCCGTTAATCTCTTATGACCAAGGCCCAGACTTGCAGCGAGTGGCATTCCATGGATATTACCTGACGGTGAAGTATCTGCTGTATTTAAATCTCCATGGGCATCGTACCAAATAACTCCTAGATTTTGATAATGCTTCGCAACACCCGCAAGAGTTCCAATCGCAATACTATGATCACCACCTAGGACAAGCGGAAATCTACCAGCTTTAATGACCTCGTCCACTGTTGCAGCAAGCTTTTCATTCGCCTCTGAAACTTTTTCAAGGTTCTTTAAGTTCTGATCCTTTGCAATCTCTTCACGAGTGGGACGTGTAATTTCAATATCACCTAAGTCATCTATATCATATTCAAGTCTTTCTAATCGTTCAACGACACCCGCATAGCGGATGGCACTTGGCCCCATATCTACTCCCCTACGCATTTGGCCTAAGTCCATGGGCACACCAATTATGGAAATATCCTTCTTCATGTTATATGAACCTCCTTCTCCCATACCCTATTGTACCTACTTTTAATAGAATGACTCAACTCAACAAAAACATGTATATATATGCAGGAATAAAGGGAACAGAATGAACATAAATGTAGGGTTTATGCAAAAAAAATAAACCCTAATAGGTTTATTGTTAGTTCTGTATGTTATTGGTGGAGCCTAGCGGGATCGAACCGCTGACCTCCTGCGTGCAAAGCAGGCGCTCTCCCAGCTGAGCTAAGGCCCCAAATATAAAAAAGAAGTAGTTCATGGAGCGGAAGACGGGATTCGAACCCGCGACCCCCACCTTGGCAAGGTGGTGTTCTACCACTGAACTACTTCCGCTTAAATGAGCCATGAAGGACTCGAACCTTCGACCCTCTGATTAAAAGTCAGATGCTCTACCAACTGAGCTAATGGCTCTAAAATGGCTGGGCTAGCAGGATTCGAACCTACGAATGACGGAGTCAAAGTCCGTTGCCTTACCGCTTGGCTATAGCCCATTGATTTTACTACGTGATTAGTCTTCCTTGAATAAACATCAAGAAAAATCAACGCAAGAGGATATTTTGGGATATTTCAGTAGGAAATATTACGAAATATCGTCGACAATACTAATATTAATGTATTCCTTAACATAGTATGTCTTTTCATCTTTCAAAAGTTATCATAACACGGAATTATATTTTTTTATTACCCTAGTATCTTGCTCATATAGCATACAAATTATGTGAATCTAAGGAAATAAAATATGTCACTTCATAAAAATAGCCTATTTCAACCTTTTGAACTTGTCCAAAGAAAGAATAAAGGCTTATAAGGATATGTAAATGGTGGAGGGGGACGGATTCGAACCGCCGAACCCGGAGGGAGCGGATTTACAGTCCGCCGCGTTTAGCCACTTCGCTACCCCTCCATCATTAAATGAAGATGGTGCCGGCGATAGGAGTCGAACCCACGACCTACTGATTACAAGTCAGTTGCTCTACCAACTGAGCTACACCGGCAAATATATATTAAAATGGTGGAGGATGACGGGATCGAACCGCCGACCCCCTGCTTGTAAGGCAGGTGCTCTCCCAGCTGAGCTAATCCTCCAAAAATGGTGACCCGTACGGGATTCGAACCCGTGTTACCGCCGTGAAAGGGCGGTGTCTTAACCGCTTGACCAACGGGCCAATTTGTAAATTTCTCTTTTTTAAGCTTCCAAGCGGGCTCGAACCGCTGACCTCTTCCTTACCATGGAAGTGCTCTACCAGCTGAGCTATGGAAGCAATGGCTCCGCAGGTAGGATTCGAACCTACGACCGATCGGTTAACAGCCGATAGCTCTACCACTGAGCTACTGCGGAATAAAAGCCTAGCGACGTCCTACTCTCACAGGGACAAAGTCCCAACTACCATCGGCGCTGAAGAGCTTAACTTCCGTGTTCGGTATGGGAACGGGTGTGACCTCTTCGCTATCGCCACTAGACTATATGAAGGATTCATTCCTTCAAAACTAGATAACGTACT